>JANXAC010000006.1 GCA_025061835.1 Spirochaetota bacterium | reverse complement strand
AGAGGTGGGGTTGTGCGACCTCAATCTCTTTGTATTCATTATCAGATTACTCTCTCTGAAACTTATCTCTATACCCCACCTCTCTATCGCCATCTCTCTTAATCTCTGTGGTTCAACACCTGTCTGTGTTGAGAGGATGTAATACTCCTCCTCTGCATCCCCACACCTCTCAATAACCTTCCCTACCTCAACTTCCATACCCAAGTTCTCATCCTCAACACCATCAACAACCACTATCTTATAACTCCTACCTCTCTTAGCATCATACCCCTCAACGACCTTACACCTATCACAAGCGATCTCTGGGAATTCCTCAAGAACTTTAACATACCACTCCAGCTTCTTAAAGACCTCAAGTCTCTGCTCTTTGCTCTTTATCAAGACCTTCTTCCTGGTCTTCCTTATGAATGTTCTCGCATAATACAACCCATCCAACTCATACTGCACCAACTCTTCAAACTCCTTATCAACCTTCTCTACAATCTCCTTCGCTCCCTCAAGCTCCTTCCCCCTTCCTTCACACATCACAGCATTCAGGATTATCTCATACCCGCCAAGGTTAGTAGAACAGCATGTTATATACATCTTACCCATCACAGTTCCGTCTATCCTGCCTCTTTGAGGAGTTATACCAAAGGAACTTAAGAAGGAGAGTATCGCCTTTGAGGATAGTGTGAGTAGGTTTTTCATCTTATGAGGGTCAATTCTTTTGAGTATATTCTCTTCTGATCTTCTATTATCTTCCTCAACCTTAAGCTATTTTATGAATCATCTCTCAAAAAATTTTAGACTTTATTGAGAGAGTTTGATAAATATTGAAATACGACATAGGTATTACTATAATTTAATTAATGAGTTTATGGATGATGGTAAGTTAAAACACGACATAGTTGTTGACTTCTTAAGACCTGGAATGGTATTGTCTGGTGACTTATTTTCAAAAGAAGGTGTTTTTCTATGGTCTGCCAAAAAGCCACTAACTCAAGATTTTATAAACCAACTAAAGAGTCTTGGGATCAAGGAACTATACTACACTAAAGAAGTTAAAAAGGATCTCTCTGAAATTTATCCACCAATGTTTTCTGATGAGGTAAAGGAGAATGCTAAAGAGGTTATAAACAATGTTATACGTCAACTTAGAGATGACAAAAAGATAGAGATCCAAGAGGTTAAAGATATCATAGAACAGCTTTTTAAGGAAATGATACACAAACTTGGTAAGGCAGTAATAAATCTGTCTGTAGTTAAAAACTATGATGAATACACCTATACTCATTCAATAAATGTGACTATCCTATCAATGTTCTTTGCAAAGTTTCTCGGTGCTAGCGATTTTGTGATAAAAGAGATAGGTATGGGTGCTATACTACATGATATAGGAAAAGTGAAGATACCTACAACCATACTCTACAAACCTGGAGAGCTTACTGAGGAAGAGTTAACGATAATGAAGAAGCATCCAATAATAGGTTATTTTGCTATAAAAGATGAACCTACTGTAAGCACTTACGCTAAAAAGATCGTCCTTTTCCACCATGAGAGATACGATGGCAATGGGTATCCACTAGGTATAAAGTTTGATAGAATTGGTAGGTATCCACAGATTGTAAGTCTTGCAGATGTCTTTGACGCACTCACATCGGAAAGACCATACAAACCTGGTATAAGTATAGCACAAGCACTTGATATTATAATGAGGCGTTCAGGATCGCACTTTGAGCCTATGCTGACTCAAAGATTTGTAATAGAAATGTCAAAACTATATGGATTGCCTTCACCATATGCTATAGGGTCTTTTGTCCTTCTAAACACTGGTGAGAAAGGAGTAATAATTCAGAAAGATTCAGAGTATAGCATAAAACCTACTATCGTAATAGTGGAAAACTCATTGGGTAAAGTCGTTGGAAAAATGAAGGTAAACTTACAGTTAGACCCTCACCGATATATAGTAAAAGTGATAACAGAAGTTGATGAAATTGATAGGCTTAAGATACTACTTATGTAATGATAAGAGGAAGCTCATTAAGAGCTCCCTCAAAAATAGGTGGTGCGATACCTAATTATCTCTTTAGGTTAAGAACTTCTTGTAGCATCTGGTCTGTTGTTGTTATTGTTCTTGAGTTTGCTTGAAAACCTCTCTGTGTTACAATCATATCAACGAAAGCATCTGAAAGGTCAACATTTGACATTTCAAGTGCTCCAGAGTATATCTTCCCCTTACCCTTAAGTTCAGCAGGACCTATGTCTGCAAGTCCTGAGTTCATCGTCTCAATATATAGATTCTCTCCTACTTTCTCCAAACCTTGAGGATTTGTAAAACCACCTAGTGCTATCTGTCCCAAGGGTTCTTGAAGTCCATTCGTAAAGACGCCTATTATCGTTCCAGAACTATCAATTTTGAAACTCTCAAGGTATCCCATAGCGTGTCCATCTTGATCATATACAGATGCGGTTGATGGAGATGAAAATTGAGTTATACTGTTTTCAATGCTTCCAACAACACCAAGTTCTACCTTAATTGTTTGTCTTGTCCCATCTGGTAACGTAAATCCGACATTAGCCATTAATGTTCCTGTGTTCATAACTGTAGGGTTGACGCTATTATCAGAAACACTTGCCAGAGTTCCCTTGTTGTCAAACACAATAGTAAATTGATTGTTGTTATCAGCTTTATCTTCGCCGACGCTAACTGTTACACCACTGGCACCTTCCACATTCACCGTAGCAACCCATGTATTTAAGTCAGTTCTTATGAAGTCTATAAACATTCTATATCTATTGCCGTATGAGTCAAAAACATCAACACTTGTTTTATGAGTGTATTTCTCCCTGTCAAGGAGACTTGACTCTGGAGTTATAATTGGTGTTCTACTCTCAAGGTTAGATCTATACTTTACTATCGTAGTTGCTGCTGCGGGGCTCTTCGCTCCCCTGGGTATCACAAGGTCTTCAATCTGACCTGATGGGTTTATAATTATCTCTCCTGTCTCAAGTTTTTGTGCTCTCCAGCCTTGAACTTTGAAACCGCTTGAATTGACAAGTGTTCCATCCTTGTCTATGTAAAAATTACCAGCTCTTGAGTAGAAAAGCTGTTCCCCCTTCTTTAAAACGAAGAACCCTTCACCAGCAATTGCTAGGTCAGTGTTTATACCAGTAGTCTGAATACTACCCTGTGTCATAATCTTATCAATGCTGGCAACAGTCATACCAAGTCCTATTTGCTTTGAATTTATACCCCCCCTTTCATCAGTAGGCTTGGCTGCCGCTTCCATAAGTTGTGAAATGATGTCCTGAAAAGTTACTCTCTCCCTCTTAAAACCATAAGTATTCACATTAGAAATGTTATTACCAAGAACATCCATCCTAACCTGATGGTTAATCAAGCCTGATACACCAGAATAAAGCGACCTCATCATAGTTCGTATCCTCGCTACACATAATACTTTCGGAAAGAGTATTAACTTCTTAAGTATAATCCTCTAACCCAAAATAGATACTGTAATGTTTCTTACAGTTTTGATTGAAATCAGAACTGCACGAAGGACACTTGGACCTAGATTTTAAATATTCATATATACTCATCTCAAAACCACATATACCACACAAAACTGCTTTTGTAGAAAATTCACTTTCGTCCCAAGGTATTATTTTATGATCCTCCAATTCATTATGACACTTATAGCAAGCGTAATACTTACCACAACACTTAAACTTTATAGCTACTATATCTCTTTCAGAATTATAATGATAACATCTAGAGTATGAGCCCAAACCTACTCCGAATACAGGAATGTCCTTTATCTTTGCCCACATTTATTAAATATTAATCGGTTGACAAATTTACTTTGTAGTTTCTAATCTTTGATCTCAAATATTATGAAAGATATGTCATCAACCTGGTATTGATCTTCAGAAAACGACATAATATCCTCAAGTAAGTATGATTTTATATCTTCGGTGTTATCATAGGACAGAAGTATTGCTTCTAATCTCTTCTCTCCATATTCCATCTCGTCAGAATTCTTTATATCTGTAACTCCATCAGTGAAAAGAAAGACTTTCTTATTTCGTCCTAGTGTAGTATCATCAATAACAATACTATCTTCACTTAAATCCATAAGACCTATAGGAGTATTATGTGCTCTCTTCTGGATAATTTCTTCTTTCTCAAATACATATACAGGCTGATGTCCCATATTGACTATACTTATACTCCTGGAAAGTTTATTAACAACACAAAGCACCATTGTAATGTATTTTTCGTAATCAAAGTAGTCTATGATAGTATTGTTGAGTCTGACTATTGATTTTACTAGTACTTCTTTTGTTATCTTGCTTTCAACTAAACTCTTGAAAAAGAAACTTATCATGCTCGTAATTATAGCTGCGGAAGTTCCTTTACCTGACACATCTGCGATAACTACCAGTGTTTGGTTGTTATCTACATCCTTTACAAAGATATAGTCTCCACCAGCATTAAACGACGGTATTGAAACAGCCTCATAGTTTATAACGTTACTTGGATATAGAGATTTGTTTATTATCATATTTTGCAGTCTTCCTGTCTCTTTTGAGTCTTCTTCTATTATCTTGAGTAGGACTGAGTAAATTATATCAGGATTAGTTGCTCCATAAATATTACCATTTATTGTTATGACTATTCGTTGTTTGTTCTTTGAAATCTTCTGTATTATTGACCTTACAGGCTTATTTGCTTCAATCAAAGAAAAATTCTTCTGTAGTCTGTTTGCTATTTTAATCACTGGTTTATTCCCGTATATGTGCTGACCAAATCTAGCAGATATTATATTCAATATATCTTTGGACTCTAAAACATTTATTATCTCATCACCACTTGTTACTATCACAAACGCTATCTCGTTATCTTTTAGAAGCAGGTTCACAACTTCATCAGTTGTAACATTAGAATCAACTACAACAGACTTTTTGGCAGCAAAACCTAACAGGTTGATAGGAAACTGCCTGCTAGGTTCGTATATTTTGAAATATTCCTCTTTTTGAAGTGAACCTAACATTTTACACCCTCCTACATAAGTATCGTCTCTATCATCTTCAAGACATCCTTTATATGAACTATACCTATAGGTTTAAGAGACTCATCGGCAACTATCAGGGTTGATATGCTATATGTTCTCATAGCCTTTATTATTTCAGAAAGGCTTGTATCTTCTGATATGTATAATATCTCTCTATTCTTTTTAACGATATCTGATACCTTCATGCTATGATAATCTGTATAATCAAGAAAAACTACCTTCAACAAGTCTGTAGGAGATATTATATCCTTCATCTGCCCATTGTCATCAACTACTACTATTGAGTGAACTTTTCTTCTCATTATCTTATCTATAGCAAGGAATAGGCTAAAGTCTTCTTTACATACAAAGAAGTCTGTTGTCATAATGTCTCCTGCTTTGATTGTGTTTATGTTTTTCATAATCGTCATCTTTTTACCTCCAAGAGAACTCAATATAAATTCTAGTAGTAATTTGTAAATTCCGTAAAAAATTCTTGTAAAGAAATCGTAAAAGTAATAACTATAGATTCACACCTTCAAAAAGGCTGTTTATTTTGAGAGACATATTATCAGAAGACATTATACTCTCACCTATCAAGAAAGCATTAAATCCGTTAGATATTTCTCTAATAACATCATATCTATTTTTTATTCCACTTTCGGCAACCAATACTGAAGGTCTTAAGTTAATCTTATTTAACATATAGAGATGATTATCAAGAGAAACTTCCAAAGTTTTTAGGTTTCTACTATTTATACCTAGTAATTCAATGTTAAGTCCTTCAATTTTCTGAATATCGTCATCTTCAAAAATTTCAACCAATACATCTAATCCTAACTCTTTAGATGTATCAAGAAATTCTACAAGTTGACTCCTTGACAAGGATGATACTATAAGTAAGATACAATCTGCACCATAGTAAATGCTCTCATATATCTGATATTCGTCAATTATAAAATCTTTTCTCAAAATTGGTTTTGTAGTGATGGTTCTTGTTTTTGTGATGAAAGATATATCACCATGGAAGAATCTTTTTTCAGTTAGAACAGAAATACAATCAACAAAACTATTCCTTTCATATACATCTGAAACTTCTTCTAGTGAAATATTGTTTCTAATAACTCCTTTTGATGGGGAAGCAAACTTTATCTCTGCTATCAATCCAGGCTTACCACTAGCAATTTTGTTCTTGAGTGTGTTTAGAAAACCTCTGGTTCTGTAATTGTTTTGTTTGA
Source organism: Spirochaetota bacterium (assembly GCA_025061835.1). Taxonomy (NCBI): domain Bacteria; kingdom Pseudomonadati; phylum Spirochaetota; species Spirochaetota bacterium. Next base: position 91,442 of record JANXAC010000006.1, on the reverse strand, counting down.
TTATACTTTTCAGTTCTCTAATTGGAAGAGATGCTTTTACTTCTTTGAGTTCTTCAATCTTAAGTTTTACAATTTCTTCTAACATAGCATACCTCGCTAAGTTTATGACATAGATAATGTTTTTGTAGAAGACTAAGTCTAGTTAATTATAAGTTTTTGATATTGCTTTCTAGGATCCTTTCACTCTTGAATTTGTTTACAACATCTAAAACTTCCATTATCTGCTCTTTTAATTTTTGGTCATCTATCTTATCAATATCAAATGTTTCTACAAATCTTTCAACAAAGAGGATACCATCAAGGTGGTCTATTTCGTGTTGGATTGCTTTAGCGAAGTATCCTGTAGCGTTTAGAATGTTTCTTCTTCCATCAAAGTCAGAATATTCAACCGATATTGAGTAATGTCTCAATATGGGTAGATACAAACCTGGTACTGAAAGACAACCTTCTTCTTCAAGAGTGTATTTCTTTGAGGTGTTCTTAATAACAGGATTAATTAGCACTGCTCTACCTTTGTATCCAGCTGGTGAAACATCAACTACTGCAACTCTAATAGGCAAGCCTATCTGTGGTGCAGCAAGTCCAACACCATTGTTAGAATTCATAATTTCAAACATCTCATCCACTAGTTGCTTTAGTTCTTCATTAAATTCCCTGACTTCTTCTGCAGGTTTGTGTAATACAGGATTTCCGTATTTAACTATCTCTCTCATTTAACTCTACCTCCAAGCATGTGTTTTATTTCGCTTAAAGAGAATTTTAGTAAAGTTAGAATAAATATAACAAACTAGATAAATGTATTCAACATCGTCTATGTTAGAAAAATATATACAGCCTTAGGACGAATTATCTCTTGTCTTTTCGTTTGATAGAGCCGTTTTATATTTTACTTAAAGCTTGATCTATGTCCTCAATTATGTCGTCAACATTCTCAATTCCTATTGAGAACCTTACAAGGTCTGCCGTTGCTCCTGCTTCTTCTTTCTCTTTTTCTGACAGTTGCTGATGTGTTGTGAGGTATGGATAGATTACTAGAGATTTTGCATCACCTATATTTGCAAGGTGAGATAGAAGTTTGAGTGAATTTACGAAAGTTTTTATTTTTTCAACGCCACCTGGTATTCCTACTGTCACAAGTGCACTTGCACCTTTAGGTAGATATTTTTTGGCATTCTTGTAGGAGGGGTGAGACTCAAGAAGAGGATAACTAACCCAACTAACTTTCTTGTGTTTTTCAAGGTATTTTGCTACTGCAAGAGCATTTTGGGAATGCCTTTCCATTCTCAAGTGAAGTGTTTCAAGTCCTTGTAAAAAAAGAAAAGAATTAAAAGGACTAATACAAGCACCTACATCCCTCAGTAGTTGAACTCTAACCTTGATTATGAAAGCAACAGGACCTAAGTCTGAATATTTAAGTCCGTGATAGCTTGGATCAGGCTCTGTAAACTCTGGAAATCTTCCATTATCCCAATTAAATCTACCTGAATCAACGATAACACCTCCTATTGATGTTCCGTGTCCTCCTATGAACTTGGTGGCTGAATACACAGATATGTCTGCACCATAATCAAAAGGTCTTAGCAGATAACCTGTTGGAACCGTATTATCCACAATTACGGGAACTCCATGCTTATGGGCAATCTTTGATATCTCCTCAATGTCTGGAACATCTAGTCTAGGATTACCTATAGATTCAAGAAATACTGCCTTTGTTTTGTCATTTATCTTTTCTTCAAAGTTCTTTGGGTCAGAAGCATCAACGAAATGAACTTTTATACCAAGTCTTCTGAATGTCCAATTAAAAAGGTTGTATGTTCCGCCATACAGACTCTTTGAGCTTATTATCTCATCACCAGGTTTAGCAATCGTTAGTATTGCGTAAGTTATTGCTGCTTGTCCTGATGAGAGAGCGAGAGCACCAACTCCACCTTCAAGTAAAGCCATTCGTCTCTCAAAGACATCAGTAGTTGGGTTCATAATTCTAGTGTATATGTTTCCTGGTTCTTCAAGAGCAAAAAGTCTTGCTGCGTGATCCATATCCCTAAAGACGTAAGATGTAGTTTGATATATCGGTACCGCTCTGGATCCTGTTGTTGGATCTGGCTCTTGTCCCCCATGTAGGAGTATCGTTTCAACCCTAGCATTCTCTTTCATATTCTACCTCCAAACTATCGTAAGATAAAAAATTTTATAAGTAAAAATTTAACTTTTTCAAGTTGAAACGTATTCTGATAGAACTACCAAATCATTAGACTTTTGATTTATGTTTTCGTATATTCTAATCTGCATAAAGGAGGTTCTTATGATAACTCTTACAGAAGCAGCAGCTAGTGTCATAAAAAAGATACTTGAAGAAAATAATATAAAGGATGTCTTTTTGAGATTTTCAGTCATGACAGGAGGATGTGGTTGTTCGGGACAAAAATACGGACTCTCTATAGACGACAAGAAAAACTCTGATGACCTAATCTTTGAAACTAACGGAGTTAAGATAATAGTTGACCCTGTAAGCTACGAAGAGGCTAAAGGATCTACTATTGATTATGTAAAAGATGAAGTGTTTGGGGAAGGGTTTAAGGTTGTAAACCCTAAAGATCAATGTGGATGTGGTGATGATAGTTGTGGATGTAACTAATTAGCAAGTATAACTACTAGAGGTTTACTACCACCTAGAATTTTGGTGCTTGTGGAAATAACTTTTTTACTTTTGTTTTTATAACTGGTTTTTACAACTATTGAGTACTTACCGTTTGGTAGTGTTTTCTTGTTAATGTTTCTACCTCTCCAATAAACGGTAAGTTGGCTTCTTAAATCAACAACACTTATGTTCCTACCTATACCAATTAGATATCTGCTGGAAAGATATTTTTTGTAGTTATTTAACTTATCGTATGGTATAGCATATACACTGTAATCAATATACCATATATTCCTACTAACATAAACCACAGTAGTTATTTTACCAGGATTTCTCGTATCAATATAGTTTTTACCGTTTCTGTAGGAAAAGAATACTTTAACACCTCTTTTATTAGTTTTTACTTGTTTGGTTTTAGGTTTTTGCGTAGTGGCTTTAGGATCAGTAGTGTTCTCTTTTTTAATATCATACCTATTTTCAGATACGAGAAATGCTTTATCTTCCTCACTAGGTTCTAATTTCTGTTCTTGAATATTTGTGTTTGTGGTATTTAATTTTGTTGTTTTCAATGTTTTCGTCTCAAAGAATTCATCAACATCTTTAACAACAGTCTGTTGGTTTGTATTTGTCTCAAGTCCTTTTTGCTCTTCAATCAAAAATTGGGGGGTACCTACATCCTTCAGTTCTGTTTCTTTTTGTTCAACTTCTGAAATTATATTAGATATATTATTTTCTTCTCGTCCGCATGAAATTAGAGCAAGTAAAGGAACTAAGAGAATAACTAGAAAAAATTTCATATAGAAAATATCGTAAAGAAAAGTATTATTTAAAGCAATATTTTTTGAGTAGTCTCTATAGAATTACTGATTGAAAGAGTTTACAGCATTTTCAACCGAATCGTATATATCAAAAAACCCTGTTAGCTTGGTTAATTCAAAAACTTTTCTTACGGAAGCGTATACATTAGATAACTTTAATCCTCCTCCTACTTTTTTCAAGTTTGAAAGACTGGATATAAGAACACCTATACCAGAGGAGTCTATATAACTAACCTTATCAAGATTCACAACAATGTTAACCTTACCTTTTTCTATTTCCTGTCTTACTAGCTCCTTTATTTGAGGAGCATTATAGAGGTCTATCTCACCATTTACATCAAAGACAACAACATCCCCTATTTCCCTTCTAGAGATTTCCATAATATACCTCCATAAAATAACTTGAACTATGCTTTAGTTCTATTATAAAAAAAACTCTTCTAACTTTCAATAAACCATAAAATCAATCTTTACTACTATCTCAAGATGTATTTTCGGATGATAGATAGATTTTACTTTACATCCTCATAAGCCTCTAATCCCAGTTGCCATAAGGTCGAATAATCTTATAGTAAAGTCAGTAAAGACTCTTATGAGTATAGGTCCTATTAAGAGAATAAGTAAACCTATAGCAATAAATTTAGGTACAAAAGTTAATGTTTGTTCTTGTATTGATGTAGTAGCTTGGAAAATACTTATTATTAGACCGACAAGTAGTGATATTATAAGAAATGGTAAGGATAGTATTGCAGTTTGTATTAGTGTCTCGTTCAATAATCTAATTATTAGTCCTATCTCGTTCATAAGACTATCTTCCACCGAATCCTGATAACATTATACTCTCTGTGAAGAACCTCTGGTTGAAGACATATATTATTATGACAGGTATTAGAGCTATGAGTGATGCAGCCATAACCAACTCCCACTGTGAGCCATAAGCAGTTTGGAACGCAGTTAATCCGACAGGGATAGTCTGGATTTCTTCGGAGTTTAGCACAATCAACGGCCATAAGAAGTCATTCCATTGGAACAAGAAAGTGAAGGTTCCTAGTGTAGCCAGTGCTCCTTTGGACAGAGGTAGTATTACATGCCATAGTATTTGCAGTCTATTAGCACCGTCAATGAAAGCAGCTTCTTCAAGGTCATAAGGAATTGATACGAAGAACTGTCTTAACAGGAATGTCCCGAAGGCAGAAAATAAAGCAGGGAGTATAACTGCAACTAAAGTATTTACAAGTCCTAACACTTTGAAAAGGATATATACTGGTATCATAGTTACAGTAAATGGTATCATTAGTGTTCCTAGGTATAGAAGAAACACAGCATCTCTTCCAACCCATCTTAACCTAGCAAATGCATAAGCAGCTAATGTACAAGTAACAAGTTGCCCAAGTGTGGTAACAGTCGCAACTAACAAACTGTTCCTATAATACTTATCAAAGGGAACCGATATCCAGGCCTTAACAAAATTAGCCCACCATGCTCTAACTTCAGTATATCCCTCGCGATAACTACCATGAACGAAGTTTCCATTTTGGTCCACATATATGTAGCTGAATCTCTTGGGTATAAACAGTTTGTCGTAAATATCTTCGGGGTCTTTCAAAGCAGTAGATATAGTCCAAAAGAATGGTATCACCATTGTCAGAGCACCTATTGATAAAACTATGTAAGCGAATATGTTCCTAACAATCTCCTTTCTTCTTCTCTCTTCAACTAAACTTTGACCATAAAAAGCTTCTCTTGTTGCCATATTTACCTCCTTATATTACCATGAAGAAGTAGTAGATTCTCTACCCATTCTCCATTGAATTATTGTAAATATCATCATAACGATGAACAAGAAGACGGATAGTGTTGCAGCATATCCCATTTGGAACCACTGGAATGCATTGTTATATATGTAATAAACTATTGTTTTAGTAGCACCGGCAGGACCTCCTCCGGTCAATACATACTGTGATCCGAACGCTTGAAATCCATTTATCACACCTATGATGATTATAAAGAAGTTTGTTGGTGCTAGCATAGGCCAAGTTATGTAAGCAAATTTTTGAACCTCGTTTGCGCCGTCTATATCAGCTGCTTCATACAAAAAGGATGGTATCTGCTGCAAAGAAGCAAGATATACTAGCATAGTGTATCCTACATTCTTCCATACATCCATGACGATTATTGCAACTTTTGCCCAGTTACCATCACCTAACCAACTTGGTGGGTTTATAACACCGATACTCTTTAGTAGTTCATTAAGAAGTCCTTGATCATTGTATATCCATCTCCATAACATTGCGACTGCAACTAAGTTTGAAATGTAAGGTAAGAAGTAAAGAGTTCTAAAGAATGTTATACCTTTTAGTTTTTGATTAAGTGCTAATGCTAGTATGATTGCAAAAGCCATTCCCAGAGGTATTTGTAACATGAATATTAGAGTATTTAAGAAATATCTCCAGAAGTCTCTATCCTTTGTGAATAAAGTTCTAAAATTATCAAGTCCAACAAACTGTATCCCTGTTTTACCACCAATAAAAGAAGTATCAACTATTCCCCTAATACCTTTGAAAGGCAGATCATTTATTGGAATAAGAAGTGTTCCTTCCTGAAGGTTGAATTCCTCACCGTTCTTGACTGAAGATACTTTTACAGGATATTGAGCATTAGTTGAACCTTTTGGTATGCTAACACCTTCTTCTGTAATGCCAACAAACCTGATCTTCTTTGAATAGCTAGCTCTAACAGATATATTTTCAACATCCACGATGATGCCTTCTTTATAGACCCCACTAACAACTTCTTTAATTTTGCCGTAGACTTCAATGGAAGATCCTACTGCTACTTCAAATTCACTTTCGTTGAAAAACTTAACTATAGTGTTGGTCGCAACTAAATTACCACTGCCATCATCATACCTGACAACAAATTCAACGGTAAATTCATAGTTTGCGGGGAATGTGTAAATGTAATCTTCTCTACCTCTTACTGTTATAGGTATAACCGTTGTTTCATTTATTTTTGGTAATTTATACGTAGTAGATTGTAGAATATTTTTATCAACCTTTGCTGAAAATCTCTTTGTTAGATCAACTTCTGATTCTATTACAGTTCCCTTAGGTATATAAATATCTTCTTGTGCTGGAGAGGACAAGAAAAAAGATACAGTTCCTTTAGCATTGGAAGGATAACTTATTCCATCCCACTTTGCAAGAGCAAGAAAAAAGACAGCTACCACAGGAAATGCTGTTATTAGTAGAAAACCAAAAAAGTTTGGAGTAAGGAAAGCAAACGCCGTTAAAAATTCTTTGATTTTTTTCTCACGCTTTATCTTTCTAGCAAGCTTATCCATACGAACCTCCCTGTTATACATAATTAAAAAAGTTTGTAATTGAATTTTCAACATTCTTTGGGAATACAGTTAAGGAAATATTCTATGTGGAAATTCTATTTCACACCAAACTAGGTTAGTTGAAAGTCTCATAAAAAGTCTTTTATGTTACTCTAGAGGCAAGGAGGTATGTATGGATCCTCTTATTCTATCAAGATGGCAGTTTGCCATAACTGCGGGGTTCCACTTTGTTTTTCCATCCTTCACAATAGGTTTATCAGTACTGATATTTGTATTCTTTCTACTCTACATGCTCAAGAAGGAGGATGTGTATAGAAGGATAGGAAACTTTCTAGTAAAGATCTTTGCAGTAGGTTTTGCTGTTGGTGTAGCAACAGGTATTGTTATGGAACTACAGTTTGGTGCTAACTGGTCTAACTTTGCTGAAAAGGCAGGAGGTGTTTTAGGTGGTCCTCTTGCAATGGAGGCAATATTTGCATTCTTCCTTGAGTCAACATTTCTTTCTATATTGGTTTTCGGAGAGAAAAAGATTTCTCCACTTGTGAGAACTATTTCAGCGTTTCTTGTGATGATTGGGACATTCATATCAGCATTTTGGATACTTACAGTTATGACTTGGATGCAAATACCAACTGGATATAAGATAGAAAACGGGAAAATATTACTTACGGACTTATGGGCTATATCCTTCAATACTCCAAACCTTATAAGGTTTGCACATACCGTACTTGCATGTTTCATAGCAGGTTCAGGTCTTGTAATGGGTATTTCTGCATACCATTTCTTAAAAGGAAGACTGGCGCAAGAGTACATGAAAGCATTTAAGGTCAGTGCAATAGTATTCTTGATATTCTCAATACTTCAGATACCTATGGGCACGCTTAGTGGTGAATATGTAGCTGAATACCAACCCCTAAAACTTGCTATGATGGAAGCATTATGGAACACACAAAAGTCGGCAGCGGAACCGATCGTTAGCTTTATTGACCAAGAAAACATGACAAACACTCTTGAAATAGGAATACCTGGATTATTATCTCTACTGGCTTATAGAGACATAAATGCAGAAGTTAAAGGTATCAAAGATCTTATGAAAGAGTATAACCTTAAGAAAGAGGAACTACCGAATATACCTCTGTTGTTCTGGAGTTTTAGAGTGATGGTATTTTTGGGAATTATGTTTATAATAATAGGTATAGCGTCTGTGATACTATACTACACTAAAATCTTACCTAATGTTAAGTGGTTTTTATACTTGTTGATTGCTATGATACCTCTTCCTATAATAGCAAACTGGGCTGGTTGGATAGTTACGGAGGTGGGTAGGCAACCTTGGGTTATTTACGGCATACTTAAGACAAAAGAAGCAGTGTCTCCTCTTACAGGAACAGAGGTAGGATTTACTTTGTTTACATTCGTGGGTTTGTACACGATACTTCTAATACTATGGGCCTTTATAACAATTAAGATCGCTAGGAAAGGTATTCAGGAGGAGGTTATTTCTGAAATTTCTGAAAATAAACCTCTATAGTCTTTAGGAGGGAGTCCATGCTCGCAGAAATTTGGTTCTTCGTTTTGGGAACATTCCTTATAATCTACGTAGTACTTGATGGGTTTGATCTAGGCGGAGGGTTTATATCTCCATTCCTATCAAAAGATGACAATGATAGAAGAGTTATTCTGAATGCTATTGGTAGAGTTTGGGATGGGAATGAAGTTTGGGTCTTGGCTTTTGGTGTATTCCTCTTTGGAGTATTTCCTCTCGCTTATGCTAGGTTCTTCAGTGCTGCTTATATACCAATAATGTTACTAGCGTTCTCTCTAATTCTTAGAGCAGTATCGTTTGAATTCAGAAGTCAAGTCAAATCAAAGGTTTGGAGAGGAGTATGGGATTGGATACTGGCTATATCAAGTATGCTAATAGTTATAGTTTTCTCTGCTGCCGGTGCTAATATACTTAAAGGTGTCAACATGACTGATCAACCTTTCAGACTACACCTTTTAGAAGCACTTAATCCATTCGCACTAATAAGCGCTATAACAACATTATCATTCGTCATATTACACAGTCTAGCGTATTTGGGTAACAAGACAGAGGGACAGTTGTATAGCAGAATATTATCGTTCTCTAAAATGTTCTGGTTATCGTCGTTGTCTCTACTGCTGGTATGGTTTTTATTCTCAATCATATTTGAAAGACATATTTTTTACAACTTCATAAAGTACCCATTGTTCCTAATTGTTCCGGCTATAGCGGTAGTCAGTTTTCTGATCTTGAGACTTCAGATACAAAAGGAAGATTTTAAAAAGTCGTTTGTATTCTCATCCATTACCCTTATATCTGCTATACTATCTTTCGGTCTTGCTATGTATCCCAACCTTGTGAGGTCATCAATTGATGAAAAATACAACATAACTATCTATAACGCGATGTCAGGAGAACTTACTCTTATCGTAACACTTGTTATTGCTTTGATAGGATTGGTGTTGGTAGGATTATATCAGTCTTATGTTTACAAGGTATTTGCTGGTAAGATAAAGCAAGAAGACATTCATTATTAATTACTTCTTCAAGAAACCGGTGAGATACTCCTCCATAGGTGAGGATGGCTCTGCGAAAGGTTTTTCGGATGGCATACCGGCAAGGTATGCTATCCTTCCTGCTTCAACTGCTTTTGCGAATGCTATCGCTATCCTTACAGGATCTTTAGCCGTTGCAATAGCAGTGTTGACTAATACTGCATCAACTCCTAGCTCCATAGCCTCCGCTGCTTGAGATGGTTTCCCTATACCAGCATCAACAATTACAGGAACTTCAAGTTCGGATTTCAACATCTCAATGAAATATTTTGTAAGCAATCCTTTGTTCGTGCCAATAGGTGCCCCTAGTGGCATCACACAAACCGCACCTGCTTTAACCATATATCTCGCAGAAACCAAATCCGGCATCATATAAGGAAATGGTTTAAATCCATCGTTTGACAGTAGTTCGCAAGCCTTTATAACCTCTCTATTGTCGGGCATAAGATATTTCGTGTCAGGTATAATTTCAATCTTTATAAGATCGCTTCCTAATAATTCTCTTCCTATTCTCGCAATTTTCAACGCTTCTTCCGCATTCCTAGCACCAGATGTATTCACTAGAATTTTTGTTCCTTCGGGTATGTAGTCCTTGAGAGGTTTTTGAACACCGTCTCTTGCTCTCCTAACGGCTACCGTCACTAATTCACAGCCAGTTTTGTATATTATCTCTGGTATGTAGTCATACTTACTGAATTTACCAGTTCCTATTATTAACCTACTAGTGAATGACACACCTCCTAGAACGAGTTTGTCTTCCATTATCCGCCTCCCATTATGGTAAGTATCTCAATATCATCACCTTCTTTAACTACTACTTCCTTTACTTTACTTTTAGGCACAATCTCTCCATTCAAAACAACAACATACCTATCTGTATCAAAGCCTAATGCTTCTACAATCTCCTTGAGATTGCTTTGACTCATCTCTCTTTTTTCTCCATTAACCGTAAGTATCATTAAACATAAATTTAACAAATATAGATGCGCTTTTCAATATATTTTTAGCAAGAATAAATTGAACTTAAAGTTAAATGTTCTTGACCACTATTTGTCGTTTAACCCAAAACGAAATCAATTTATCAGGCTTCGGTCTGAACAACTTGAATCTCTTGAATCTAATGAGTAGCTTTTTTATTATCTTTAATTAGTTGAGGAGGTAATTATGAAAAATAAGATAGTTAAGGTTGTGATGATTTTTCTAGTTTTTGCAGTTTTAACAAGCACTGCTCATAGTGTTGAAGTTGCGATTGGTCTAGGTATGCCTTTTTACCGAGATGGTATTGGAATTATGACTGATTTTGTTGTAAGAGATGGAATGTATGAATTTTTCAAAGTTGATCTTCCGATTTACCTAGGGGGAGGATTGAGTTTTCATTATGCAAGGGGTAGCGATAATGACTATTATGTTGATATGATTGACTTTGGGTTTTTACTATCGGGAGAATATCTACTCATCTTTGATAAAATCAATCTCGGTTTTGGACTAGATTTGTACTTCTCTTATAGCAGTGCTTTTAACAACCTATCTAGTCTTGGAAGTCTGGGAGCAAACTTTAGACCTAACCTAACATCAACATACTCCTTTAGTCGTAGCCTTAAACTTGGTGCTAAGTTTGGCTACAATGTAGGTATTTATACATCATACCGAGGATATATTTTCTTTGAATTATTAACACTCTTGAAGATATAGACTTTCAAAGGATAAAACTACTATAAATACTGAAGTTTGAGAATTTTTAAACGAAAATCATAAATATGATATTTTCTACTACTAACAAGGATGGTAAATTACTTGACCTTATAAAGAGAGACTTGAATGCAGTTATAATAAGACACAATGTTATATCCGACAACATCGCTAACGCAGACACACCTGGATTTAGGAGAGCAGAAGTCAGTTTTGAGTCTCAACTCAAGAGAGCACTAGAATCCGAGAGAAAGACCGAATACCCCGCAAGAATGACACACACTAAGCATATACCTTTTGAAGAAAAAATAGACTATAGGACGGTAAGACCCAGAATAAGCATAGATTATGATACTTTCTATAGAAACGATAAAAATGGTGTTGATATAGACAAAGAGATGGTGGATTTCACTAAAAATGCTATGAGATACAATCTACTTATAGAAATGTATAACAGAAACGCGCGAAAGATAGAATTAGTTATGAGATCAACTGTGTAATCTGGTTAGAATTCTGCAAAGTTCTTGACCAATTTTTGGTTTTCTTTTGTATCTGTATCCATTTCAACTAAAAGTTGGATAAATGTATTCAACGTTTTATTGATAGGTGATATAGAGAACTTTAAATTGGTAATTTTGTTTGTGAAAGATTTTTCAATCTTTTAGACTAGTGGATATTTTTTGCTTCAGTTAGTAATTTGTAATACTGATTGAAGGTGATAAAGAATAAGTTTATGAATAGACTCAAATTTGTGGTGGTACTTCTATCAATTCTGCTATTCGTTCAGACGGCTTTATTTATATTATTTGCTCTTTATTATAACGATAAGAAATTTAGGAATTTTGTTGATGATAACATTCTAAACCCGAAGAAAGAAGACACAACTCAAACAAATACACTTCTTATAAACGAGTTATTTTCCTACAGGATATATGGTGATATAAAAGATGACAGCATTTATTACGAGAAATTTGTCAAGGGCAAATCGTATTTTGTTGGTAGTAAAGTTAGAAAAAACAATCTAAGTGATATTTGGTTTTTCATCATTGACAGAGATGGCTCTATAGTTAGAGATTTAGTAGTTGGCAAGGATAACTTTGATGAGGTAGGTTTGAATTTTGATGTTGACGGTGATAAAATCTATTTGTCCGGCGAGATATACTCTAGGAATGAAAAATCAGTTTATCTTCTTAAGATAACGAACTTCTCTATTGAATGGGATTTAGTTCTAAAGAGTGTTTCTAGGAAAGATATATCTCCTGTTGTCAAAACTCTAAAAAACGGAGACATTATACTATCGTTTTCTACAGAGGGTATAATTTCAAATGTTTTGTCTCTTGCTGTTGTCAGAATTTCAAGAGATGGGGATTTTACAAATGTCATAGTATTGACAGGTAATCTAAAAGAGACACCCTTGAGTATAGTTGAGTTTGATAACTTGGAGTATTGGATTGTAGGTGAATCAAAGTCGTTTGGTTTTGGTGAGACTGATATTCTTATTTTATCGTTTAGGAATGACAATTTGAACTGGGCAAAAGTTTATGGGACGAAATTTGCGGAGACACCTAATTTCGTTCTGAAAGTGGATGACGGTGTTATAATATCAACACCCGCTAGACACTTCTCTCTTGTGAAGGTTAGGACCAATGGTGATATTGAATGGGTTAAAACATATAAAAATGGGAGTATATCTTCCTTGTTCAAGTTTGGAGATAGCTTCTTTGCAACTGGTACAATGTTTGACCCATACACTGCAAACAACATCTTTGTTTTTGAGACAGATACTAACTTTAACATAAGATGGGAAGAGTTCTACTCTTTCAGTTATGACGAAATGCCTTACGGTATATCGGTAGATAGTAATTTCATATACATATCAGGCACTATGTATAATGAGAAAACGCTTAAAGATGTTTGGTTTGTGAAACTCAAAAGGCTTACGAATATCGTAATTTCCAATGCTATGTCAAATTTAACTGACTACACTGGTGAAATGATGAGTAAGTATATTGATAATGTATCTATCACGAACATTTACATATCCTCCACTAATCCCAGTATATTCAATGTCTTAAGTTTCTATTCAATGCCTCAAGGTCTCAGGAAGAGGTTTGATAACGAACAGATAGCAAAGAAGAAGACAGAAAAAGATAAGAAGAGGAAGAAGCAAAAAGATAAGAAAGTAATAAGAAATTAGAAGAATTGGTTCTTATGTTAGAAGTTAGGATAATTAAGATATTGCTTCAATGCATTTCTGACATATCGTTGGGTGTTGGGAATTTTGACCGACAGTAGGTGAGTAAATCCAACATCTTTCACATTTTTTACCTTCAACTCTATCAATACCAACCTTAATATTATTTTCTTCATAATTTATCTTTGATGATACTCCATCTATTACTTCAACCTGCGAAACTATGAACATTTCCCATAAGTCTTTTTTATACTCTTCAAAAATGCTTAGTAAATTCTTGTCTTTTGAGTATATGAAGACCTTTGCTTCAAGAGATGAGTTTATAAGATTATCTCTTCTGGCTATCTCAAGTGCTTTTAATGTAGCATCTCGTGATAGAATTAGGTATTCAAATTTTCTACTTATCTCGTCATTCTTCCACTCTTCCTTAACTTCTTCATACTCGGTAAAGAATACAGAGTCTGTTCCTAGCCTATCCTTGAAGAAGTTTTGCCAAACATCCTCTGCTGTGAATGAGAGTATTGGTGCAACTGCTTTGACAAGGTGTATAAGTATATAATACATCGCAGTCTGTGAGCTTCTTCTCTTTATACCATCTTTCCTACCGGTGTATAACCTATCTTTTAAGACATCAAAGTAGAAAGCACTCAAATCTATGTTACAGAAGTCATAGATTTTTCTGAAAACTTTGTTGAATTCATAGTTGTTATAGTTTTCTCTTATTTCTTTCATTGTCTTGTAGAGTTTATCTAAAGCCCATTTATCAATGTCAGTAAGTTTTTCGTAAGAAAGCATATCTGAAAGATTAAAATCGTATAGATTTGATAGCAAGTATCTGAAGGTATTTCTGATTTTTCTGTAAGCATCAACAACTTTTTCTAGTATGTGTTCTCCGATTCGCAAGTCTTCGGTGTAGTCTTCGGATACAACCCAAAGTCTAAGGACATCTGCTCCGTATTTCTTAATAACTTCTTCAGGAGATACTACATTACCAAGGGACTTGTGCATCGCTCTTCCTTGTTCATCAAGGACAAACCCGTGTGTTAGCACATTCTTGTATGGTGGAATTCCTCTTATAGCAACAGAGGGCCAGAGAGATGACTGAAACCAACCTCTGTGTTGGTCTGAACCTTCAAGATAGAGATCAGCAGGTGAAGATAATTCTTCTCTTTCATCAAGAACACAGAAGCTGCTTACTCCAGAGTCAAACCAAACATCAACGATGTCTCTCTCTTTCTCAAACTCATCACTTCCACACTCACATCTGAAGTCTCCTATCAAGTCCTTTATATCCTTTTCAAACCAAACATCTATACCTTCTTTTAGAAAGATATTATAGATATGCTTACCCCATTCACCACCTAGATAGGTTTTACCACATTTTTTACAAGTTATAGCAGGTATTGGAACACCCCATGCTCTCTGTCTTGAAAGACACCAATCAGTTCTATTTTTTACCATCGCCTCTATTCTATTCTTACCCCAACTTGGAAACCATTTCACACTGTTTATTCCTTCTAATGCTTTTTGCTTAAGTTCTGGATTGTTCACATTGAAAAACCATTGTGGTTTTGCTCTGAATATCACAGGATTTTTACATCTCCAACAGTGAGGATACTGATGTTTGTATTTCTCGTATTGAAGTAGCATTCCAACCTTGTCTAGATATTCTATTATCTGTTGGTTTGCTTCAAAAACATGTATTCCTTTCCACTCAGAAACTTCATCTGTGAATCTACCGTAGTCATCTACTGGTGATAGGATAGGTAATTTATATCTAACTCCTATCTCATAGTCTTCGGTTCCGTGTCCTGGAGCAGTATGGACTATACCAGTTCCAGTTTCAGCAGAGACATGCTCACCGAAGACAACTTTTGATTCTCTTTCCTCAAAAGGATGTTTAACTACAAGATTTCTTATATCATTCAAACTGACCCCCTTTATTGATTTCCAAGCCTTTCCAACTTTTCCTGCTACACTATCCAGAAGTGGTTCTGCTATGATGTAATACTCATCATCTTTGAATGAAGCAATGGCATACTCAAGCTCTTCACTAAAAGCAACTGCAGTATTACCTGGTAGCGTCCAAGGTGTAGTTGTCCATATCAAGACAAATAACTTACCATCTACTAAAGTGTTATTCAAGACAGGGAATTTAACATAGATTGATGGAGATTCCTTTTCGTAGTATTCTATCTCTGCTTCGGCGAGTGCTGTTTTACAACTGAAGCACCAGTGTATAGGTTTAAAACCTTTGTAAATATAACCTCTGTCATATAGTTCAATTAGCATTCTTGCGATGTTTGCTTCATAATCCTTTGACATCGTTAAGTATGGCTTATCCCAAAGTCCAAAAATCCCAAGTCTTATAAACTCTTCTCTCTGGATGTTTATGTATCTTGTTGCATATTCTCTACTCAACTTTCTTATCTCTGTTGGTGAGGTATGCTCTGCTTTGTTGCCAAGATTTTTCGTTACTTGTAGTTCAATCGGAAGACCATGACAATCCCACCCAGGAACGAATATAGAGTAATATCCTTCAAGAAGTTTATTTTTGACTATTATGTCCTTGAGTATTTTATTAAGTGCGTGACCTATGTGAATATGCCCATTTGCGTAAGGAGGACCATCGTGAAGGATGTATGGTTTTGACTTGCTTCTACTTTCAAGCGTTCTCTCATATACCCTCTTATCTTTCCATAACTTTATAAATTCTGGTTCTCTTTGAGGAAGGTTTGCTTTCATCGGAAATGTTGTGGAAGGTAGGTTTAATGTGTCTTTGTAATCCATACTAACCCTCCAACTTTTCTATTTCAAACTTCTCTATAACGGGGTTTGAAAAAACATCTTCGGATATTTTCTTTATGATATTCTCACTGTCTTCGCTTATGTCAATTAGGAAAACTTTACCTACTCTAACATCATTTACACTTTTATAGCCAAGATTATGTAGAACTCTCATGATAGCATTTCCTTGTGGGTCAAAAACATTGTTTTTTAGAAAAACGTTTATTCTGTATTTCATAGTATTAAATTTTAATCTTGTCTAATGTAATCTTACAAGAAGAATTGACTGAATTTGTGATGGAGTCTTTGTTAGATAAATCTAAATAAAATTCAATCCACTAGTGAATTCAGAAAATCATAAGGGGATAAGTTTTATTCCTATTTCCTTTTCTATTTCAATCTCTATAGAAAATCGTTAAAATACTCCTCTTAAGAAGCGGCCAAAAGATCTAGTATAGAGTGAATTCTTGGGAGCAACGAATACTATATAGAATCAAAGTTAGTGAGTTAGTAATTTGAATTATTGTTTATGATTCTAATCCTCTAATACCCTGATTGCTTTTTGGTTTCCTCTTTCTTGTAAAGGTCTTGGTAGTAGTAGCCTTTTTTGCTAAGCTCCTCCTTCAATTTGTCTGGGAATGGGATTTTAAACCAGAAAATTCTTCTTACTTCTTTCTCGAGTTTTTGGATACCTTCACTTTCCTTCATAATCCAGAGGTAATAGTCGTATATAAACTTTGATCTAAGGTCACCCTTCCATTTTATTGAGTCATGATACTGATAATAATCGCCAGTAAGCCCTTCTTCCATCCAATGGTAGCCAGCCATCTCCTTTGCCATATTCCATCTAAAATCTCCAAGCCCTATAACTATAACTTCCTTAGGATTCCTTGAAAATATCGGTATTGCTATTCGTCCTTTGCTTGAGATTTTGTTAAATTTGTTGAATGGTTCCCAACATATTCCATAATTACCATATCCAATAGTTAGAATGAAATATGGGACTATTTTAAGTTGAGATGATCTAGTTCTTCTATCAAATATTTCAGGATCGAGTTCCCATATACTCTTGATATATTGTGTAGCATTGTCTCTGAAATTAGGTTTTAGGTGTGATCTTGGTAACATACTTGATGTAAGGACTGGGAAGTGGTTACCCTGTCTTCCAACGCACATCTTCGTCATCTGCCTTATAGTTTGTATTTCAGTGCTTATAGTAGAAGTATCTACTTCATACTCTTCCTCTATACCATTGTTAACCAGTGTTGCTTCAATTTTTCTTATCTCTTCTAATACTTTATCTACTTTCTGCTGAATGGTATTTATTTCTTTATTTATTCGGATAACCTCTCTAACATTCTCAGAAACTTTTTGAAGTGTATCTTCCTCCGTTTGAGAATAACTCACAGAATAGTTGTTTTCAGATATCTCATCAAACATTCTAGAGAAGTCGTGGACTCTCTTAACGTCGTGAAGTATAGTTTCTTCAAGAAGCTGTCTTCTTCTTAAAAGTTCCTTGAGCCCTGACATCTCTGCTTCTAAAATACCTCTCTTTCTTTCAAACTTTTCTTTGTCAGCATCACTCATCCCCCCCGTTTTCTTTCTCTTTTTAGGTAATTCATCGGTAGTGCTTGCTTCTATCTTACCTTTTCCGATAGCCTCAATCCACTCATCTACATAGTAAATAGAGTTATAGACATCATCATCACTATCCATTTTCTTCAAAGGAACAGATTTTATCATTTCCTGATCTTCAACGCTGAGATACTTAAGATCAAGTATTCCGAACCTAATGAATAACCTCTTTGGAAGAGGTGTCTTGTCAAACCATTGTGTCCCTATCTTTAGCAAGATCTCATTATATATCTCCCAAAAAGAACTTGAAAACCTCTCCTTATACATGATTTTCTTATCCTTGTCTTGTTCGGTCTCAAAAAGTTTTTTGTTTTCAAGCAACTTCTCAACTAATTCTTCATTCTCACCTTCTAATACAGATTTAATAAAACTATTAGGTAAACTGTTGTAGAGTTTTCCCATAGACTCACCTATAAACCTTCTAATATAGTAAATTTATGGTATGAGACTTTCAATATAACTAGAAGGTGTTCAAAAAATGTATGTAATGCTTGTGAATACTAATGGAATTTGAATTTCATTATTAAGAATTCTAGGTTTTTGATAGGTATTTAATGATTGATTGATAATTACAGTATGGATACAATAGTGATATCTGTTCCAAAGGGAAGGCTCTTTGAAGATACAGTTGACATCCTTGCTAGAGCTGGAATACTAAAAGAGAAATTGAAAGACGACTCTAGAAAACTTTTGGTTTCCGATTTAGGTGCAAAGATTAAATTTTTACTAGTAAGAGCGAAAGATGTTATAACATACACGGTTGAAGGCATATCTGACCTAGGAGTGGTAGGTTATGACCTTTTGGTTGAGTATGACCCTGAAGTTTTTTCGCTTCTGGACCTAAAGTTTGGTTATTGTAAGATTGTACTTGCTGGAAAGGAGAAAAAGGAACTAGTGTCTCCCTCCATCAAGGTAGCGACGAAACTACCTAATATAACAAGATCCTATTTCCGAGCAAAGGAAATTGAACCCAAAATAATTGAGTTATATGGTTCTGTTGAACTTGGACCTATAACAGGATTGAGTGAATTCATAGTTGATATAACATCCACAGGAACAACATTAAGGGAGAATGAACTTGTCGTAATTGACGAAATATTTGAGTCTACTTCAAGACTAATAGCCAACAAAAAGGCTTTCTACCTAAAACGAGATAGGATAAGTCAAATAATATCAAAGTTAAGGGATGTATTAAATCAATGAAAGTATTGACGAAATTATTTATACAATATGAAAAGATTTAGTTTTAGACTTCAGAGGGTTCTTGAAATAAAGCAAAAACAAAGAGATATTGAAAGACAAAACCTTGCCAGAAAGGCAAGTGAGTATAACATTGAAGTAGCAAAAGCCAATAAGTTGAAAGATGAAAAAAGAAATGCGATTGAGGATATGAAGAAGAACCCTAGCCTAGAGAATAGACAGTTTGTAGAAAGGTATATAATCCTTAATGAGAGGATGCAGAAATATCAGAGCGAGGATGTTAGGAGAAAGGAAGTTCCTTTCAGAGAAGCGATGTCAAAGTATCTCAAGAAAGATAGCGAGGTGAAAGTCATTCAAAAACTTAAGGATAAGGCCTATGATGATTATTCTAAGGGACTTATGAAGGAAGAATATTCTGAAGTTGATGAGATTATAAGCAGGAGGTTAGGTAAGGATGAGTAGAACATTAACAAGAGTAGTATTTGCTATAGTTTTCTTTATTATTCTATTCTTCTCAGGTTTCAGTGAAGATTTTGCAAAAGAAGATGTATACAAGGTGTCTCAATTGTTGAGAGTCATTTTGGATAGTTATACTAAGATGGAGTTTGAGAAGATACTACCTATGTCTGAAGGTAAGGCTAAGAGAGATTTTCAGCGTATAATTCTTGAGGTTCAAAATCCTCAAAGATACGGAATGATAAAGAAAGAGATAGATCTTCTTCGTAATCCAACTATTAAGGAAGTTAAAATATACAAGGATGAGAACCTAGCGTTAGCTATTGTTGAGTGGGACTATAAGAGGAGTGTCCCTAGAGGTAAGGATGTAGAAACTGTGGATGTTAGGAGAGAAACCAGTTATTTATTCAAGAAGTTTGGTAATGAGTGGAAGATAATCTCGTATAGGTGATATCTACAATTTCCTCGCACGTTCTGTTATTTCTTTCTTCTTATCTCTCATATCCTGAGACTCTTCGTAAGGAACTATTATTATGGATCTTCCTTCTCTCTTGAATGTAACAAATTTGTAGTCATCCTTACAATGATGTATAGCATCTCTTATTTTTATCTTGACATTTGGATAGCAAATACCATACGCACTAACTTTTGCTTCAACAACTGCTTGATCTAATTGTTCTCTTATTTCCTTTAGTCTTCTTTCTATCTCTTCCAGTTCTTGAGAATATTCTTTCAGAGTGTTATTCAAAGTATTATAACGTTCTTCTTTGTCTTGAGGAACTCTACCGTAATTCTGGATCATCTGCTGAAATACCAATAGCTCCTTTTTTATATCAGTGACCTTGGATGTCAATAATTCTTTTCTTCTTACAAGCTCATCGTGTTCTTCTTGTATGTCTGGGTCGGAACCAACCTCAATAGATGTTTCAACCCAAGACTCTGCACCTAACTGCTTAGCTGCTACCTCGTAAAGTGCCTTTACACTACCACCGGCTATACTTGCTTTCCTACCGAAGCAGAATACTCTTGACTTTGAGACTATGTTGCTGTGTAGTATATATTCAAGAGCTATTACATTACCTCCCGCTCTGACATTAGCACGCTCTATAAACTTTGATATCACATCTCCTCCTGCGACAACCTTACCTGCCTCCTTGCCTTGTATGCCAGTCCTCACTATTACATTACCGTCTGCTATTATCTCTGCTTTTTCAACTGTTCCCCATATATCAACATTACCACCAGCTTTGACTTTATAGGTATCTCTTACACTCCCTCTTATTATAACATTACCAACAAAATCTACATCTCCAGTTTCTGTAGTAACATCACCTAATATCTCCAGAATAGGCTCAATATTAATCTTACCTTGCTTGAATACAACTTGCCCTTGTTCCTTGGCTATCAGCTCCAGTCCATCAGGAGATATTTCTACACCTTTACCTGCTATTGATTGGAGAGAAACATCTTTACCATCAGGAACTGGTATTACTTTACCTTTTATGGTCATCCCCGGTTTACCTTTCGTTGCGGGTTCCTTTGAAGCAAGGACTTGGCCCTTTACAACATTCTCTATTTCCATAACCTTATGAAAATCAAAACTCTCTGCCATAGAAATCTTAGAGATACTTGATGATTTATCTAACTTTACGTAGTAGTTTATCTTAGCATCTTTGCCAGGTTCAGGAGCAGTCCAAATTGCCACCTCAACAGGAACATCAAAAATGCCCTCATAAACGGCCTTTTCAATGTTTTCTCTAACTATACCGTGAACTACACCTTGAATATTGAGAAGTTTTAGTATCTCATCAGGAGATGGAACTTTACCTCTGTTAGAAGGCTTTGACAATGTAAGTAATGCTCTAGTTTCGTCTGGTAGAACCTCTATGTGAGGATTACTGTCTTCTGATGGATCAGTGGCAACAGGTGGTCCAACAAGGATAGGAACACCAGTTGGGGATTGGACTTCCTTCTTTATCTTGCCTTCATCAAAATTTGAGAATCCTCTGCTTCTTAACTCATCTACTATCTCATCAAAACTGACAAACTTACCCTTACCTTGTGGTGGAATTACCTTAACGAACACACCTTCATGCGTATGAGCGATAAAAAATTTCCCATCTATACCTAATATTTCATCGGTATGGACTTCGGACTCATAAGAACTAGAGAGACTAGTTGTCTTCCTAACTAAAACTCTATATGGTTTTCTACCTATCCCAAAAAATCCACTGCTGCCACTCTCTATAATTTCATACTCTAAATTGTACATTTCAGTATTGAATTCCCTACTTGCAATCTCTAAGGCTTCCTTTATGCTGAAAGCAACAATCTCAATTTCTTCACTTGAATCTGTATCGTCTATTTCATCAAGCAAAGATACTATCTTCTTTAAATCCATAAGATTAGTATAACTATAACGAAAATAAAATTCCACTTTTTTTGACCTCTTAAGTATACAAACTACTCCTAGAGTTTATAGATGAAGGTTTTTCAAAATGTTGACTAAATAACCAAAATCTTTCTTTATTTCATCAACAACATCTTCAAAACTTTTCTGGCCCCTATAAACTGGGAAGAGTGTCTTGCTGACGACATTTGACAAAAAAGGATACTGACGTATCATTTGGTTAAACTTATCCTGCGAAAAGTCTTTGATTAAAAACTCCAAATCTTCACTAAGAATGCTAAAATTCTTCAGAATTCTTCTAGTATCAATGTCTATACTCTTTGGTTCAATGGTTTTTATTGAGATGCTAGGTTTGTTTGAAAAAAACGAATCAAAAAACTCTCTCCCATCACTAGTTGATAGACTGTTTATGCCCTTTAGTTTGACTCCGTCTGATATATTATAGACATTGTTTAAGTTTGAAGTATCGCTAGCGCTATCAAACCAGAGTTTGTATGTCTCCATTATCTTGTGTGTTATACATTCCCCACCGTTCACACTTTCAGCTTTAATATAATCCTTCAAAACATAATTCGTAGAGATGGTATCTGATGTAGAGAATACATTGCCTTTGAGAATGAAGTGTTCATTTGAAGGTGTTCCTACAATGTGAGACACAAGGTATGGAAATCCTAAATCTACACCAATCATTATGATAGGATTTGCACCTAGAAGGAGTGATAGATGAAACAAGTTTGTTATAACCGATCCACCACTCTCAAGCCCTAAAAGTCTGTATCCCAAAATTTCCTCAACCCAAGATACTACACTGTTCGTGATCTCAAATTTAATTCCTCCTATCACTTCTGTGTGAGAAGTTTTTGTTATAAGAACTCTACCCCTAAAGTTTCTTACAAGTTCTGGTGAGACAACTACATCTGCAAATAGAGTGAGACCTTCTGTTTTAATACCAAAAAAGTCTTTTATATTCGCTATCTGCGAGTCAAGCGCAAAGATAATGTCAGGTGTGATACCAAAACTCAAGAGAGACTTCAAAACCGTATCAACGGCACACAAAATAAATCTGTCTCTATACTTCTTGATTATGTCAAACAGAAGCAAACCTGAATATCCTGCTCCAACAATCACAAAAGGTTTGTCTCTTACTCCAAGAATGAATTCTCTTTGAGTATCTTCTGACAAACTTCCGTATTTTAAGATACTCGGAATGTTGAGAAGCACATTCTTTACCCAAAGTTTATCAAAGTTTATTCTTGTTAGTAAGTCTGCAAACTTTGCCTTTACAACTCTTGCTATCTCGTTACCGATTTCATCGTATTCGGATCTGTATATTCTATACAGACTTGGAAGTTGTATAAACTTAACATCCTTTATCAGAGCAAAATCAACGAAGTTCAAAACAGAGTATATGTCATTCTTGTTATACCTAGTAATTACAAAATCGTCCCTGTTCTGTATAAACGCAACTAAAATATCTTCATCCAGTTCTACTGGAATGAAAACAGATTCAGGAAATTCTCTTTTCAAGATCTCTAGATGATAGCCTAGACCTAATCCTAGAAGAACGAATATATATCTATTACCTTTTTCTAAAGGTAACTGTTTTACAAGATTTTCTGCTTCTCTGACAGGATCATAGGCACTATGGATTAAAATACCATTCTTTCTGATGGTTTTATCACCAGACTTTGATGTTATGAACTCTAGTTTTTTAAGGGAGCCTAACGACCTAATTTTAGATTTCAAATGTTCTGAAAGTCTTAGGTTATTCAGGAACTTCATCCTCAGTTTCGTAGGAATATTGTATCTCTCTTGTTAGAACTTCAACCCATCTCTTTGCTTCATTTGCAAGCCTTGAGTTAGGATATTCAAGAATGAATTTTTTGAAATTAGCAACAGAATCTACCAACCTACCGGCATAGTATAGAACAACTCCTCTCTTAAACAAAGCATCCTCATCCTTATTCTTTGGTTCATTGACCATCGCTCTGTTAAAGAATTCAATAGCCTTATCATACTGTTTGTTTATGGCAAATATCTCGCCGAGCCAGTAAAGACTTGCATCTTCGTAGATAGTGTTTGGGAAAGTCTGTAGAACTCTCTCGTAATATCTGACTGCAGTTGAGTATTCCTTGTCCCTCAACAGTCTAGAAGCATATCCATACAACTGCTTAGCATAAGCATCATATACTGACTTGTAATATTTGCTGTTAGGATTATACTTAAGGAAGTTGTCATACACATAAAAGGCAGACTCGTAGTCACCTTTGTCAATATAGACTCTGGCTTTGCCAAGTTGAGAGTATTCATTATTAGCCCTTTCAAAATACATTAGTGCATTGTCATAATCTTTTCTGTATAGGTATATATATCCGAGTTGAGTTAGGATGTTCTCTTTGACTTTCTGGTCCGTTGTTCTAACCAAGGCAGTCCTTAGGTATTCCTCAATTTCTGGATTCATACTTTCATTCCTTTCTTTCAATATGTCAATCAATAACTCTATCGTTTTGGTCAGTATCTCATCGTTTCTGTTTTCGCTAAAAAACTTTGATATTAGATTCATAACTCTTCTTTTGGCACTTTCTGACCTTCCTACCATGAAACTACTGTATGCTACAAAATACTCAACCTCATAATAATACTTACTTCTAGGATAATCTGCTAGAAATTTAGTTCCGTCTCTTACAACATCTTCATACAGTTCAAACTCAAACCTATTCCTGATAGTATTGTATTGGTTGTTTTCTCGGTAAGCGTTGTATATTAAGAAACTTGCGATAATTAAGCCTGCGAATACTAGTCCTAGAATACTGTATATAATGGTCTTTCTCATAACTGCCTCTTAAAGTATCTTATATAATCTTCGGAATAAATTTACAATCTTAATGTTTAGAATTGATGTTTCAGTGTTTTACAATGTAGTGAAAGTAATTTTACATTCACTTTACATAATGTCTTTACAATTTAGGAAAATCTTTTAAGGAGGATAAGTATGAAGATTTTTAAGATTATCTCAATGTTAGTTGCGTTGACTGTTGCAACTTCGCCGGTTGCTCTTGCTCAAAGCAAAACAATAACTGTCAAAGGATCAGATACGATGGTGATCCTTGGGCAGAGATGGGCAGAAGTGTATATGAAGAAGAATAAGGATGTGGTAATACAGGTTACCGGAGGTGGGTCAGGAACTGGTATAGCAGCACTGATAAACAAAACTACCGACATTGCAAACTCTTCAAGACCTATAAAAGATAAGGAGAAGCAACAGATCGAAGGTGCAGGTGCTAAGCTAATAGAGGTTCCAGTTGCTCTTGATGGTCTAGCAGTCTATGTCAACTCTGCTAACCCAATAAAGGAACTAGATATGGAAACTATAAAACTGATATTCACTGGTAAGATTAAGAACTGGTCAGAACTTGGTTGGGATAACAAGGTTATAAAACTCTACTCCCGAGAGAATAACTCTGGAACTTATGTTTACTTTAAGGAGCATGTCTTACAGAATGAGGACTTTGACCCATTAGCTCAAAACATGCCCGGAACTGCTTCTGTCCTTAATGCAGTTAAAAGAGATAAGTATGGTATAGGTTATGGAGGAATAGGATACTTAAAGGGTGCTAGGGCTATAAGTGTTTCTCCAAAGGCTGGTGAAAAAGCCTATGAACCATCTATGGATAATGTTGTTAAGGGACTATATCCTATCTCAAGATATCTATACATCTATCTCACAGAAGAGCAGTTTAACAGACCTGAGATAAAAGCTTATATCTCTTGGATACTTTCAAAAGAAGGACAAGGTATCGTAGATAAGGTTGGTTTCTATCCTATACCTAGCAAGAAGGTTCAAGAAATAAGAAAATCTCTTGGTCTATAATCTCATTATCTAAGGGGGATATCCCCCCTTCTCTTATTTATCTTTCTATTAACGATGAATTTTTTAAGCTTTTTCCTAGTTCATTCTACTTTTCCACTATAAAATGTCTGTGAAGCATCTTAGCAACAAAACCTGTAGTTCCTACGCCAGCCATAGGGTCAATTATTAGATCTACTTCCTTCGTAGAGGTAAGTATTACCCTCTTTAAAGGTTCAATTGGTTTTTGGGTTGGATGAACCTTCAGACATCACCTTCAACTAAGAAATCCTTTTATAGAAAGAATCTCATAGTTAAACTAATTCTAAAATTCTTACACGCAGGATGTGAAGTTATGCTAAATTCTTTGGTTTAGAACTTGGAGTATTTGAAAGATAAACGATGAATATCGGATATTCCATTTATTTCAATGGCTTCTATATGTTCCCTAGTTCCGTATCCCTTGTTTCTATCAAAATGATATTCTGGATACTTCCTAGAGATGTGTTTCATATACCTGTCTCTCAAAACTTTTGCAACTACTGACGCAATTGATACTGAGTGAATAAATACATCTGCTTTCTTAAGACTAAGGTAAAAAATACATTCATCATCCCGTTCCTTGAATAGAGTGGCCCAATCAAATTTCTTCAACCTTCCATATATTTCCTTGTATCTGTTTAGTTTGCTAGTTGGAAGATTTGAACTATTAAGAAAATTTTCAACCGTTTCACTTTTTATATTCACATAATCGGTTATGATGAGTTTAGGTATTCTATTAAGATTTGAGAGTGCTTCTAAAATAGCAATTCTAATTGAAATTCCTATTCCAAAATCATCTATGAACTTGTTTGATAAAAAACCAATTCCTATATCTTCAACTTTCTGAACGATCAGGGATAAGAGGCTTTCTCTCTGTTTGGGCGAGAGTAATTTAGAGTCTTTGACTCCTTCTATATATGTTGAAGGTTTAACAACTACTGCGCATACAACCAAAGGACCAGCGATACATCCCCTACCAACCTCATCCACTCCAACAACATACTCAAAATTGTTTATCAACTTTTTGAGATCATCATTTAGATTTCTTGACTCTTTCATAAACTCTTTATTGATTGATAAAGACAATGAATATTAAACCTTGACTATTGAGAATATTTTTTCTTCAACTTCATTCCTAAGTTCTTCAAGTGTTCCGTTGTTGTAGATAATTATATCTACCATATCATTTACTTCCTCAAGCGCTTTTTGGAACTTTATTCTTCTCCTAACATCTTCTGGATCAAAGCCTCTACTTGTTGATCTAGCGATTATATTATCCTCCGATGCTTCAACATAAACAACTAGATTACAAAACTCATCTAACCCTATCTCAAAAAGTAGAGCGGCATTTATACAGTAAAAGCCGTCCTTTTCTATCTCAAGCCTAATGAGTTCTTTTATAGTTCCGTGCGTAAGTTTGTTGAGTATCTGTAATTTCATAGGATCAGAGAAAACTATATTTGCTAACTTCTTTCTGTCAATACTTCCATTGTCATCAAGAATGTTTCTATCAACCATCTTGAGTATCTCTTCCTTCCTTATCTCAAGAGTTTTATGCCCTATCTTGTCAGCATCAATAATCTTAAAACCCCTATCTTGTAGGATTTTGCATACAGTATCCTTACCTGACATCATCTTACCTGTTATTCCTATTATAAACCTTTTTGGTATTCTTGGGATAAGTGGTCTTCTACCCATATCAAACCTCTAGACTCTACCAAATCTTCTCTCTCTTGACTGGTAATCTATTATTGCTTTAACGAAGTGATCTGGTGTAAAGTCTGGCCAAAGAACATCAGTGAAGTATAACTCAGAATATGCAACTCTCCATAGCATGAAATTACTTATCCTCTGCTCACCGCTTGTCCTTATAACGAGGTCAATGTCAGGTATCTCGGGATGGTAGATATAGTTTGATATTATACTCTCGTTTATGCTATTTTCATCAATCTTACCATCTCTAAAATCAGTAATCATTCTTCTAAAAGCATTTAGTATTTCATATCTACCACTGTAGTTAAAAGCAGCACACAATGTGTATAGGTCACCACCCTTTGTAGCATCTTCGAGAATTTTTATCATTTCAACAAGTTCAGGGGATATACCTTCAGTATCTCCTATATGTATGAACCTTATGCCTTTGCTCTTAAACTCATCTATCTTATCTCTCAAAACCTTTAGAGCCATTGACATAAGAAAATCAACTTCATCCTTGTCTCTATGCCAGTTTTCCTTTGAAAACGCATAAACAGTTATGTATTCTACTCTCAAATATCTATTGAATTCAAGTAGGTTTTCTAGTGCTTTTAAGCCTTCTTTGTGTCCCTCAACTCTTGGTAGTCCTCTAATTCTAGCCCATCTTCCGTTCCCATCCATTATTATACCGATATGCTTTGGAAGCTTATTCTTATCAATCTTTTCAATAATTTCTTTAAAGTTCATCCTAAACTTCCATTATTTCTTTTTCTTTACTTTTTGTCAAACTATCAATCTTTTCAATATACTCGTGGGTTATTTTGTCAATTTCTTGTTCGTATCTTTTTTCAAGGTCTTCACTGATATGCGCACTATCTTTTGACTCTCTCACAATCTTAAGATACTTATGTCTTACATTTCTTATTGCTACTTTCGCTTCCTCTGACTTGGTGTGTAAATACTTTATAATCTCTTTTTTCCTCTCTTCTGTTAGAGGTGGAAAATGAACTCTTATGTTGTTGCCATCAACGCTTATGCTCAATCCTAGATTTGATGTCATCAGAGATTTCTCAATAGCTTTGACAACGCTTTTATCCCAAGGAGAGATAACAACAGTTGAAGCATCACTTACAGATATTGTAGCAAGTTGCTTGATTGGGGTTAGACTATTGTAGTAATCAACTTTGATATCCTCAACTATAAGCGTTGAAGCCCTGCCTGTCCTTATCTTTTTAAGTTCTTCTTTATAAACATTAATGCTTTCTTCAAAATGCTTTTTCATCTCCTCTTTGATCTGGTTAAAATTAAATTCTTTTTTAACCTCTTCCTTACCCTTCATAAGAGCCTCCTAAACCTAACATTTTGAAAATTTTAATCCAATCTCAAATTGTAGTTCAAGTTTTCAGTGAAAATGACAATAAATTCCAAAATTTGAGAGTTATTTGGGTATAGTTAATGCTTTTAGTGCCTATCAAGTGTTGCTCTAGCAAATAACTACAAGTCTGTTTTCATTGTTCTCTAGATACCTGTTAAGGTATTTCACAATCTTCTTGTCCTCTCGTATATGTTGCATATCATCTCTCCTCACATCATATCACCTCCTTTTGGTGTTGTTTTGAAAAGAAAGAGAAAAGAAAGAAAACAGAGGAGCGATAGGTGTGATATACTAAAAATATCCATCTCCATAACCTTAAACTATTTTATGAATCATCTCACAAAAAATTTTAGACTTTATTGACAACTTCTGAAAATACTTGAAACTTGTTCTAGGTAATATTATTATTGTAATCGTCTTAAAAGGAGGCTTCTATGAGAAAACTTTTGGTAGTTTTTTCAATAATATCTTTCATAACAGTATTAGGTTTTTCGCAACCTAAAGGTAATGTAAAGATATCAGAACAACAGGATGTATCAATCTTTGCATCATACTATACATGGGATATACCACCAAACATAGTTAATAAACTTGATGATGGTATAGTTAATCTCTTCTCAACGATGAAAAGGTTCAATGTTAAAGGTTTTGAGTTTAGGTTTTCTGAGGGAAATCTTGAGAAGTTCATGGCTAGAGTGGCTGAACTACAACAGCAAAAAATAACAAAAGCAGAGAAGTTTGTTGATCCTAAGTGGGGTACAATAACTTTAACACCAGATATGCTAGAGCGACTTGTCAATTCTTACACGATAGTTGTACCAAATATAAAAACATTCGGTGCAGAGCTAAGATACGAAGGTTTTGAGTCATTTTATGTTGTCACTTTAGGATTGTCTCTGAAGTTTTTTGACCCTGCCGAAGGTAAGATATTCCATGTTATAGATATCACAAAAACAGTTTCCGGTAGGAGTAGCCAGTTAATTGAGATGATAACTGGTATAAGAGGTAGGAATCTAACAAGAGAAGAAACAATAGTTATGGCAGTTGATGAAGTGCTTCAAGAAATAAAATATCAGTTGAGAGGAGTAGAGAAATTCAAACTCTATACAACCATAGTTGATACTAGTGGTGGTAAATTATACACTGAACTTGGTAGAAACTTTGATATCACTCCTGGACTTGAGCTTGATATCGTGGAAACTAAAACTTTGACGATAGGAGGGAAGACCAGAACTGTGAGAGAAGTTACAGGACTCGTTAGAGTAGTTGATGCAAAAGAAGATTACAGTGAAGTTATACCAATCTTTGGTGACCCTAAACTTGGTGTTCAATTGACAGACTCGCTTAGAAGAGGTCTTATATTCAGGCTGTTCTTTGGATTACAACAAATTGACTATGCTCCTCCCCAAGACCCATACCTTATCAGCTACTTTGAAGACAAATGGAATAGGCTTAGAGATGGAAATGCTTTCGTTTTAGGAATATCAGGAATAGATGATGGTAGTTTTGCTTTCTTTGAACCACAAGTTGATATATCTCTTGTTTTTGCATCACCATTCACTTTGACTTTAGATATTCTATTTAACTACTCCATATACTTGAGAAACTTCAAAATAAAGCCGTATGTAGGAATTGATTTACTAGGTTCATTTACCTACCTTGGCAGTATCGGATGGTGGTGGTATTACCTTGACTTCTATCTCACCACATTCTCATTGGGTTTCACCGGAGGTCTAACTCTGGAACTTTTATTCTCAAAATATGTCGGATTATCAGTAAATGCTGGATACAAATATACAATACCAGTCTATAATTGGATAAGGGCTTATGATACATTCGGAAACGAGTTTGATTCAAGTATATTTACTTCTTCTATGATACCGGATTTCGGATTGAGAGGGCTTGGAGGTAGTTTAAGTCTAGTAGTAAGGTTCTAACCTCAAAGGGGCTTTTGCCCCTTGACTAACTCTGAGGGGATACAAACTTCTATCATTACAAGAGTATTGACTCTATTATTTAGTTTTCACTGTCAGGATTAAATGGCATTCATCTAGGTTGAATGTTTTTACGATATCATTGGTACAAGTTGAGCACATTGAAGTCTAGAACTAATGAAAATTAACATATGATAACATTTTCAACATGATAACCTTAATTAATTTTTTTATCCCTTCACAGTCTCACTATTTGTCATTTTCCTGATGGCTTAAGAAAGAAATTCAAAACATCTTTAGGTTGGCTAAACGTAACTAGGATATTTTAACCTACTTCTTGACCTAGTAGTGTTCTTACAATACTCCTATCAAGTAAATTTTTTACATCATCTTCTTTATCAAAGAAGTCTTTTAAGAATTTCGGTAATGCGAATGATGAGGTATGTATTTCTTTAGTGTAGAATTTGACCTTTGAGTAGTCAATATTCTCATATTTTGGTATATCAGGCTTGTTGACTTTTGAGCCTATAACAAAACTCCAAGGGTTTATGAAGGATGGAACGTAAACTGAATATACGGATGAAAATCTAACCAAATCCCTGACCTGTCTCAAAATGTGCTTTGCCACATTAGGTGTGATAAATACTGACTCAGATTGTATTACGAAAACACCTTCATCTGTAAGTCTTGACACTACTCTTCCAAAACTCGTTTTTGAATAAAGATCAATCGCAATATCAACAGGTGCAGTAATATCAAGTATTATCACATCATACTTTTCGTTAGTCCTTTGAATGAATTTGAAACCATCTTCTATGTAAGTGTTTAGGATGTTAAAGTTTGTACCTTTCCAAGTATTCATATACTTCTGGGTAATATCTATGATTCTCTCATCTATCTCAACTAGGTCTATTCTTTCAAGAGATGGATACTTTGAAAGTTCTCTAACGCAACCACCATCTCCCCCACCTATTACCAAGACTTTTCTAGGTTTTTCAACGAGACTCATTGGAACATGTGTCATCATTTCATGATATATGAATTCATCCATTTCCGTTATCATTACTATACTATCTGTTATGAGTGCTCTGCCGAAAGGAACGGTATCAACAATTTCAATTAGCTGAAAATTACTCTTCTCTCTGTATATTATCTCCTTAATTCCAAACTCATAGTTAAACCCTACTGCCTCATCATCTCTCAAAAAGTATTTAATTTGGCTCTCGTAGGACATAGCAAGGAAACCAAACTTAAACTTTCTGTAGATACATTTCTTCGTATTTCTTTATAGCACTCTCTAAGAAGAAGACTTTGTTTGAATAGAATAGATCCTTAATGTTTAACTGATTATAAGGTAGAACCTTTAGGTTTGGTAGGTTTCTGGAAGACAAGTGTATATTCTTATCGTGAGATGGTAGGATCAGTAATCCATAACCGCCTGTTAGTCTAGCAAGAATTTTTGAGAATTTGCTAACAAAGTCCTTTGTTTTTATTCTGTCAAGCGAGAAATCTTCAACGACCAATAGATCCTTATCTCTTGTCTTTGCTGATAGTATCGTAAAGTATGCTTTTCTTTTCATCGCTTTAGGTATTGACATTGAATAATCTCTAGGTTTAGGACCGTGAGCGATACCTCCACCTACCCATATCGGAGACCTGATTGAACCGTGTCTTGCTCTTCCTGTTCCTTTCTGTCTCCAAGGTTTTCTTCCACCGCCACTTACTTCTCCTCTGGTTTTTGTGGATGCAGTTCCCTGTCTAGCATTTGACAACTCTACTATAAGAGCCTTATAAACTAGGTCATTGTTATATTCAAGCCCGAATATCCTATCATCAACTTTTATCTTCTTTTTCACTGAACCATCTAACCCTAAAACTTCTATCTCCATTTGATCCTCCAGTAAGCAAATTGATGTGCTGTAAATTATGAGGGATATGTAGTACTCTACGCAAATAGCGTAAACTAGAGGCTGTAGAAAACGAGTAGAAACATATCTAGACAATCAATCCATTATCTCAATTCTAAAACCCTACTATGACTAATGACTGGACAATATCATCAACGGGATATGCGGTGCGCTTACGTAATTTTGCTTCTTTAACTAATCTTGTAATCTCATTTCATAGGGTTAATAAAAACATAACTGCAATAGGTATGTATGAGGAGAATTTTAGTATAATCAGGTCATATACTGATTGATGAAAGTTCATAACAATAGGTTGTTTATACAGGTAATTCAAATATAATAGGCTAGGCAAGTTTGAATCAACAACTTAATATCTAACTTCACTAATAACACTGTTATGTAGATTTTTATCTGTTCTTTTGGATTTAGGAATAACAAGATTTTAGCAAACAGAATTGAATCTGGTTTGTGTTTTCGTATATTATTAACAACAAGTATGAGAAGCATAAGGAATTTTAGTTATTTTGTGATAATAGTTGTTACTTTCATTTTAAGTTGTCAGACATCGGAGGACAAAGTAGGTAAGGAACTAGAAGATGAAATTAGCAATTTACTTAACAGTATAGTCTCTGAAGCTAGAGAACCTAAAAAGATCACACTAACACCAAGGACATTTGTGGAGTTAAATGCCATACTTACTGTAAGTAATTATTTCTGGACTAAAGAACTTATGTCTTCGGGGACTAATATTTCATCGGAGATTCTGGAAAACTACAGAACTACGAAGAAGGTAGAACTACTATCAAAGTATGGTTTAAACCTTGAGGAGTTTGAAAACTACTCTGTTAAGAACTATCAACTGCTTCAGAAGTTTTCACAAGAGAATCCAGACCTAATGGAGAAGTATAATAAACTATCAGGTGCTATACCTACTTTATTTGAAGACTACTAGTCTCATTATGCCAAAGGAAACTATTCTAGTAATAGACGATGAACAAAAGATAAGAGAGGGCATTAAAACGATTTTTGAACTTGAAGGTTATAATGTCATCCTAGCAAGTGATGGACAAGAGGGTGTAAGAAGAATAAACACTGACAAAGTAGATCTGGTTATACTTGACTTAAAGATGCCTAATATGAATGGGTATGAGTTTCTAAAAATTGTTTCCAAAACAGACCCATTCCTTCCAGTGATAATTTTGACTGCGTATGGTTCCGTTGAAGAAGCAGTCAATTTAACGAAACAGGGTGCTTTTGATTACTTTCTTAAGCCGCCTGATGTTGATAAACTCATTACATCAGTAGAGAAAGCATTAGATATAAGGAAAAGTCTCATAGAGAAGAACAAGCAAAAATCTTTGTTGCCTAAAGATTATCTAGACGCTATAATAGGCGAAAGTGAGGAGATTAAGCAGATAAAAGACTTGATAAGGAGAGTTGCTGGAACTGATGCTACTGTTTTGATTACAGGAGAGTCTGGGACTGGTAAGGAGTTGATAGCGAACGCTATTCATGCTTTAAGTCCTAGAAGAGAGGGGCCTTTCATTAAGGTAAACTGTGGTAGCATTCCGGAAACACTACTAGAAGCTGAGTTATTTGGGCATGAAAAAGGTGCATTCACAGGTGCAGTGAATAGGAGAAAGGGTAGGTTTGAACTGGCAGATGGTGGAACAATATTCCTTGATGAGATAGGAGAAGTATCTCCTAAATTACAGGTGGCTTTACTTAGAGTCCTACAAGAGAAGGAGTTTCAAAGAGTTGGTGGTGAGGAGGATATAAAGGTAAATGTTAGGATTATTGCTGCAACCAACAGAAACCTAGAGGAAGATGTGAGAAAAGGTAGTTTCAGAGAGGATTTGTTCTATAGAATAAACATAATAACTATACATATACCACCTTTGAGGCAAAGAAAAGTTGATATTCCAGTTTTAGCAAACTATTTTCTATCACTATATTCGGAAACTTATAACAAGAAAATAAATGGTATATCTAATGAACTTATGGATATAATTATGAACTACTCATGGCCTGGAAATGTAAGAGAATTACAAAACTTTATAGAGAGTTCAGTTATAATATGCAATAAGGAGTATTTACAATCTGAATGTATTCCTCCACATTACAGAACCAAACTCATGGCACCAAAGGTATTTACTGTTCAACATTATGATAGGAAACAGAACTTCCTTGATCCCCAAAAGCATATACTAGTTATAGAGATAGGTAAAAGTCTTGATGAGATTGAAAAGAATGTTATTGAGGAAACTTTAAAGTTTGTTAACGGCAACAAATCAAGAGCGTCTAGAATACTAGGAATTACTAGAAAAACATTAATATCAAAAATGGAAAAATACGGATTAAACAGAAGAGATAACAGCCTTGATTATTCCGGCTAGCTCCTTGCAGGTCTTGAATTCTATTCTACTGTTTTTTTCTACATAATCTTGTGCTTCGTTAGTGAGAGGTGATGATGAAATTATCATAACCTTCTCACAATTATTCTCAATTGACTTCTGGTTTATATCAACTATCGCTATTTTGCCTATTTCGTTGGAACCCCATCTTCTTACGGCTACGTAGTATCTATCTTTTTCTTTGGATCTTGAGCATATATAATCTACACCTTCAGATTCAAGGAATGATTCAGTTTCTATCTTTTTTAATATATTGAACCCTAAAGCCTTGACCAACTCTTCAGATATTGAAGCGAAAGTTTTTTCATCTAGCCGGTTTGTGAACATATCGCATACATCTGCTTCGTCCTCGGGTGAAAGCCCACTGCCAGCAGAGGAACTGATGAGATCCTTAATTTTCTGATTATGTAAGTTCATCTCTTCTTGAACTTTTTTAATAATCTCAACAACATTAATCTTTTCTTTTTGTTCCTTTCGGGGATATAGAGCATCTACTATCTCCCTTGCTCTCAATGAGGAGTTTAACCAAGAATTTACATAGTTATCAATTTCCTTTATTGCTTTCAAGTCGTAGGGTTTCATCTCCTTCTTAAGGTTAATATTTTTTATTGCTTCGTCTATGAATGTTGAGACAGCATTGACAACTGCATCACTTATATCATATTCCTTGAGTGTTTCCAGTGTTGACTTAGCACTCTCATATTTTGAGAAATAGAGGTATGTCATAAATATTCCAAATCCAATTTCCCTTATCACACTCGCTAAATTTTTTGATGTAGCAAAACTGAGGAATTGATCCCAGTATCTCATAGTGTCGTTAAAGTTTTTCAGATATATGTTTGCATAAACAAGCATCTTATAGATTAGATAGACTGCAGAACTAGGAATATTATCTTCGGTAAGCATGGGTGCTAGTATGTCTATCGCTCTTCTATAACCACCTAGTTTGATTAATGTAAAGCCTAGAGCAATTCTTGTTTTGACATTTTTAGAACTTAGTGCTTTCTCAAGGATCTCAATTGCTTCACCATACTTACCTAGGTCTATTTTTGTTACACCAAAGTCTGTTAGGAATATAGGGTCTTTATTGTAGAATGGCAAAGCACGCTGCCCGAAAGTGTCTGCTAATTGAAAGTTTTCCTCTTCAAATAGTATTCTAAAAAGTGAGTAATTGATATCCTTATCTGCTGGCAGAAAATAGGATGCATAGTATAGATAGTAAAATGCTTCTTGAACTTTTTTTTCTTGTAGGAAGAGGAGACCTACTTGTTTCAAAACTTCTCCTTTGGTGGTTATTGGTGGGAAAGCATCCTTTTCTATAAGCTGTAAGTAATATCCGATTGCTTCAAGGTTGTTCTTTAGGAGTCTATTGACTTCACCAAGTTCATATATCACCCTTACATCATCCTTATTCCTCTGAAACATCTTTAAAAGTCTCTTTAGAGCTTCCTCGTAATTACCTTTGTCCTTCAGTTCATTGATTATCTTATGCTGGTCCTTTGATAGAGAGTTAAGAATGAAATAACCTATCGTTGCTATTATTAATGCTATCTGTAATGCTATGAGGAGTTCCATAAGTTATAATAATTTTCGTATTGTTCAAATAACATCATAAATTATGATTGCTATTCTTTTGTAATGTAAAAATCGGATAGTTGGAATTCCAGGTTAGTTTTTTGCAGTTGACTCAATTGTAAAATTTTACATACTCAAACATCTTCATTTAAACTTACGATTACTTCGGTGGTTAGGAGTAAGTTGTATGATTCTAGGAGTAATGAAAGAGACTTTCCCTAATGAAAAGCGAGTATCGCTAATACCTCAAGTTGTATCCTCAATAAAAAAATTAGGTTTAGAAGTTTATGTTGAAAAAGGTGCTGGTGAGGGCGCGTATTACTCAGACCAAGAATACGAAACTGCTGGTGCTAGAGTAGTCAGTAGAAGCGAAATACTTGATTCTTCTAGTATCATAACCTATGTGAGAGCTCCAGGGGCTGATACCAACAATATTTCCGATATTCAGAAGATGAAGAAAGATACGGTTGTAATTGGTATGACGGAACCTCTTGCTAATCCCGAAATTGCTAAAATGTTTGCTGAAAGGGGTGTTATCTCTTTCTCTTTAGAACTTATTCCTAGAATAACAAGAGCGCAGAGTATGGATGTTTTAAGTTCAATGGCTACAATAGCTGGATACAAAGCAGTTTTGATAGCAGGAGAACTCCTGCCAAAGGTTTTTCCTATGTTTATGACTGCTGCTGGTAATCTCATGTCCGCAAAGGTTTTTGTAATAGGTGCTGGAGTTGCGGGGCTTCAAGCGATTGCTACAGCAAAGAGACTCGGAGCAGTTGTTGAAGCGTATGATGTTAGACCTGAGGTTAAGGAGCAAGTCCAAAGTGTAGGTGGTAAATTTATTGAACTTGGGCTTGAGACACAGAATGCTAGTGATAAATCTGGGTATGCTAAAGCAATGTCAGAAGAATTTTACCAAAAACAGAGAGAGATGATGATGAAAGTTTTAGAGTATAGTGATGTTGTTATCTCAACCGCTTCTGTCCCAGGTAAAAAAGCACCTATACTCATCACGAAAGAAATGGTTGAGAGAATGAAAAAGGGTAGTGTGATAATAGATCTAGCAGCGGAGAAAGGAGGAAATTGTGAATTAACAAAACCTGGTGAGGTATATGACTATAACGGCGTAAAGATAGCAGGTCTTGTTAATTTACCAAGTACAGTTCCAGTTCACGCAAGTCAGATGTATTCAAATAATGTAAAGAACTTCCTGTCTATAATTGTGAAGGATGGAAAACTTAACATAGACTTAAGTGATGAAATAATATCTGGGACTTTGGTTACGAAAGATGGAGAGGTTGTTCATCCACTTGTTAAAAAGGCATTAGGTCAATCATAGGAGGTTTTTATGGATCCTATAATTGCAGCGATAATTCTATTTGTTTTGGCACTGGTAATAGGGTTTGAAGTAATAACGAAAGTTCCGCCTATTTTGCATACTCCTCTTGTTGTTGCATCACATGCTATGGCTTCAATTATGGTTGTTAGTGCTATTGAAGTTACGGGAACAGCAACTACAATACTAACGACCGTTCTAGCAGTTATAGCCCTTGTGATGGGGACTGTTAATGTTGTTGGTGGATATTTCATCGCAGATAGAATGCTTGCTATGTTTAAAAGCGACAAAAAGAAAAAACAGTAGGGAGGTAAGTTATGGATTTTTTGAGAAATATAGCAACTGAATACCAAACTGTTTTTTATCTTTTCACAGTTTTATTTTTTATATTCGGTCTGAAACTTCTAACATCTGCTAGGACTGCAAGGAAAGGTAATTGGTTGAGTGCTTTTGGAATGACTGTTGCGGTTGTTGCTACTCTTCTATACAAAGGTATTATATCCTACGAACTTATAATAATTGCAGGTATTTTAGCGTCTGTAGCAGGTGTTTTATCTGCTTACCTTGTTGATATGCGAGCGATACCGCAGTTCGTTGCGATACTGAATGGCTTTGGTGGGGGAGTATCCGCTTTGGTTGCGATTGTTGAGTTTCTGAAAGGAAAACTACCACCGAATGTTGAGAAATTACCTTTTGATGCAACTACGAAGTCAATGTATTTTCACGGTGCGGTTGCTTTAGATATGTTCGTTGGAACAATAACATTCTGGGGTAGTATGGTTGCATTTGCAAAACTCCAGAAACTCATAACAGAAAGACCGATCGTATTACCTGGAAAGAATTTTATAAATCTTTTGCTTCTAATTGGCATAATAGTTTTCGGAGTTCTTCTAACGCTTGACCCTAGCAATTTGAGTTATATGTTTGGAATACTGATCCTTTCATCACTTCTTGGTCTTTCTCTAACACTTGCAGTAGGTGGTGCGGACATGCCAGTTGTTATATCTCTTTTCATATCTTATGCTGGACTGTCTGCTGGAACGCTTGGTTTTGTATTCCTGAATCATGGACTTATAATGGTTGGTGCTTTGGTTGGTGCTTCAGGACTAATACTCACAAGGATTATGGCGAAGTCAATGAACAGAGACTTCTACGGAATACTTCTTGGGAACATAACACCACCAGAAATGGCAAGTGTAAAGGATGATAAGTCGTTCTACCAAGGTAGAATTAAATCAACTACTCCAGAGGAAGTTGCTATGATACTTGATAATGCTAGTAGTGTTGCTGTTGTTCCAGGATACGGACTTGCGGTTGCCCAAGCGCAAGGAGTTGTGAGAGATTTGTATAACGAACTTACAAAGGATGGTAAAGAAGTTTATTTTGCTATCCACCCAGTTGCAGGTAGAATGCCCGGACATATGAATGTTCTTCTCGCTGAAGTTGATATACCATACGACAAACTAAAGACTATGGAGGAGTCAAATGAGTTACTACCTGATACTGATGTTGCGATAGTTGTTGGTGCTAATGATGTTGTCAATCCTATGGCAAGAGATGCAAAGGATACTCCTATATATGGTATGCCAATACTTGATGTTGATAAAGCAAAAACTGTAATAGTGATAAAACGAAGTTTAGCTCCTGGTTTTGCTGGAATACCAAACCCTCTATTCATAAACGACAACACACTTATGTTATTCGCTGACGCAAAACCTGGTCTTTCCGAGATTGTTAGAGAGTATAAAGAGTTAAAATCCTAGTTTGGGACTAAAATTTGTTTCATCAATTCAACATCTTTTAGGAAAAACATAAAAACCTATTATTTTAAGTAGTTTAATCCAAACCTATAGTGTTAGGTTTTTATACTCTACCTATGTATTCTTCTACTATTCTACATACTTGCTTTCCTTCTTTAACATCGTGCACTCGGATAATAGAAGCTCCGTTAAGGAGTGCTATTGTGTTGAATGCTATAGTTCCAGTTAGTCTCTCTTCTGGTGGTATTCCACCGAGTATCATACCTATCATAGACTTTCTTGATAATCCGACGAGTATAGGTTTCTTAAGTTGTTTAAACTCTGCTAGTCTTCTTATTATTGTTAGGTTGTGTTCCAGTTTTTTGCCAAAGCCTATTCCGGGGTCAATTATTATATTTTCTGGTCTTATGCCTTTACTTTCGTAAGCATCTATGCGATGGTTTAGAAAATCTTTTATTTCTCTCACAGTATCCTTGTATTCGGGGTTTTCCTGCATGTTTTTTGGTGTTCCCTTTATGTGCATAAGTATTACAGGACAGTTATACTTTGATACAACCTCAATCATATTATCATCAAAAGTTCCAGAAGATATGTCATTTACAATATCTGCGCCGTTATGTAAGGCAACTTCTGCAACCTTTGATTTGTATGTATCAATGGAAATAGGTAGATTTTGGAAATTTCTTCTCACTTCAATTATTGCAGGTATGACTCTATCCATTTCTTCTTCAACTGATACAGGTTCAGAACCCGGTCGTGTAGATTCACCACCTATATCCAGAATATCAACTCCGTCATCTACCATTCTGCTCACAACCTCAAGCAAGTTATTCAAATCTACTCTACTACCTTGATAGAACGAGTCAGGTGTTATATTCACAATCCCCATACAATATTTGTGATGCTTGAAATCGAATTCCCTGCCTCTTATTGTGAGTTTCATAAAACGCTTGAAAACAAATTTTACAACAGTCTTCTAGCCTAAGAAGTTTCTGATTTTAGCAGCACTTACTATCAAGTCGGTAATCTTAGTATCCAGTTTATTATCTTTTATTCTTTTAACTAGATCCTTTGAGAATTCAAGGTGATCCTTGTTAGGAGTGAAATTGAACCTTTTAACGGTATCCTTAATTTCAGTTCTGATAGAAGCTGGAAGAAGGTCCAATACATCCTCGTTCCACATTGAAAGAGTTTCAGATATCTTTTCTTTGAATCTAGGGAAGACTATCTCAACATACTTCATATCCTCCTCTGTTAGAGAACTCAGTCCGAGAATATCTGGTGGAAGTCCTAGAGAGTATAAGACAGCGCAGAAGGATATTACTCTAGGTAGAGTTACACCTTCATCTATCTGTCTTGAGTATCCAAACAATCCTACATGCATCTTTCTTGCTCTTCTTCTAGGAACGAAAACAGCAAGATTGTTAACTATCGGGGCTATTTCCAGTAATTGCCTACGATATGTTTCGGAACTTTTTTTCATTATACTTATAAGTCTGTCTTTACTACTCAGGTAGTCAGGTGTTTTAATAGGGGTTAGATTGATATTTTCTACTGCTCTTTGAACATCCCTTATAGGATAGTCGTATTTGAACGCCGATTGTATGGTGAAGGTAGCAACGCTTGGATAGTTGTCTAAAACAAATCTGTATGTTCTTGGTGAAAAGTTGCCTCTGAATGGTGCTGCTCCGCAACCAAGTATTGGATAAATTTCTACTCCAATATTTTTCTGTAGTTCATAGAGTTTTTCTAGTGCTAGTTTTATTGCTATTACAACACTCAAGGAAGAATCATTCATTGCAGGATCTGACCTTGCTATAAAAACTCTCTGGTATTCTATCTCATCCAGTTTGTTTTCTAGAAATTTCTTTACTGCTTGATCGCAGGAGATAATCTGGTTGATATCCTCAAATAGTGGTATAACATTTATCCTTTTAGGATTGAATTCTCCTATCCAGTCCTTTAGCTTGAGATCGGGGTTAGTATCAGAAAAGATTTTATCTTCCTTTCCAACAACGATATTTTTGTAATAGTAATAAACCTTGTTTATAGTTTCTATATCAGCCATTGGGACAATTACTTCAAATATAGGAACGATGCTAGGATCTTTGTAGAATACCTGAGATGTATCGTAGGATCTTGGAATGCTTTCAAGTGTCTCTATGAGAAGTTTTCCTTCTCCTTTTTCGTAATCTGGATTAGGAACTCTCAGCGTTATGAACACATCTCTACCTATTATGTTGGTCTTAAAGAAATCAGAATAGTCCGAAACCAACTTTCTAATTACAAACTCGTCCGTTTCTTTCCCTTCAACATCCCACATCACCTCATGCACACCTAGGTATGAAAATGCGTAGTATGCTTCTTTGATCTCATCCTCTCCTTGAAGAATAGGACTGTTTGAAAAGAATGGAACATTGGCGTTGTCGGGGTGTTGAGTTGACATCGTTCTAGGTATCTTTCTGTTCATCAGTTCCCTCCACAGATATTCTTAACTTTGCCGTTATATTCATTCCAAGTTTTACATTCACAACATAATCTCCAACAAGTTTTATAGGTTCTTCTATCTCTATGTTCTTTTTATCTAGTTCAATGTTGTGTTGTTCCTTCAAGGCTGTTGCAATATTATCCGAAGTGATAGACCCAAACAGTCTTCCACTTTCGCCAGCCTTTGCTTTGATTATCACTCTTATACTCTCAACTGCTTCCTTGATCTCTTTTGCATCTTCTAACTTTCTCTCATTCTTCTTTTCTAGCGCTTTTATCTGAGACTTGACAAACCTAATATTACTATCAGTGGCTTCAAGAGCGAATTTATTCCTCATTAGGTAGTTCCTAGCGTATCCATCTGAAACTTCCTTTATCTCGCCTAGTTTCCCAAGCCCTTTCACATCCTTTAGTAATATAACTTTCATAGAACCTCCAGAAGAATGTCAAAAATTTTAGAAGTCTTTACAAACCTTTTGCAATTTATAAATGCTGAAGTTTGTCAAGAGTTTGGTATTTTTTGTTGAAACAGGTCTGGTGTTTTTTGATAATACATTCCAGATGTTTCGTAACTTGGATATAGAAGAAATAGTTGATATGATAAGTCAAACCTCGTTGCATACGGGTATATATATTGGTTGTGACTCCTCTCAGAGAAAAGATCACTGTGTATTTGCTACTGTAGTTGTTATTCATCACGACAGGTCAAGAGGTGCTAATGTTTTTGTGAAGGTTGATAAAACACCTAGAATAAGTTCTCTGAGACAGAGGATAATGATGGAAGTCTATAAAGCAGTTGAGGTTGCTATTATGATATATTCTCTCATTCCTGATAGGGTTATAGAAGTCCATCTTGATATAAACACTTCATCATCACATATATCAAGTTCATTGATAAAGGAAGCTTTTGGTTATGTGTCAGCACAAGGGTTTAAGCCTGTATTTAAGCCTCAGTCATTTGCTGCTTATTGTGTTGCTGATTATGTATGTAAGAAACACTAGATTTTTATTTCCACAGATGCTGACAAAACTTGAATAGGTTGTTGTCCTGGTAATACTCCTTTCTCGTATTGATTGAACGACAAATCTATAACCAGATAGTTTATATCAATCCCTAATCCGAAAGTTAAATAACCTTGGTTGAGCCCTCCTCGTATTCTGAATATCTTTAGAACAGATATCTCCGACCCCAGATTGAACTTCTTAAACCAAAACTCTCCAAAGTTGAATATATCATTTACATTTATCTCAATCATGAAGTTATCAAACAGGAATGTAGGTATATAAGGTATTTTCTCAAGATGGAACATGAATCCAAAGGATAATGATGGTGGTATGTAGCTTATGTATTTCAAGCCTTTTGCGGTTTCGTTTCCATTATCAAACGCTATTCTATTCCAGAAGAAAGTTCTACCAAAGAAATTGTTGAGAGTAAGAGCATACTTTAGATATTGACCATCATCAAGAATTATGCCTATATCACCCCAAATGGAGTCACCAGAATCGTATTCGTATGTTTTATTCAAGATGGATTGGTAGTAATTCATAACCTCTAGCACACTTGCACCATAGAAGAACGGTGATTTGTATCGTTTGGAGTAAGATAGAGATATACCTGTGTGGAGTGTGTAAAATTTTTCTATCTCAAAAAATGTGCTGAACCCAAATGAAGCACCTATTTCAGCGAAGGACTTTACTTCAAGGTATGGTAGTCCTGGGGATTGTTTTAGATCTAAACTTGAGTAAAAATCATTATACAACACTATTCCTATACCATTACCTACGTATCCTATGGTTAGGGGACCGAATATCCCTGCTTGAGGGTCAGCATTAAGAAGGATACCATAAGGGTCTTTCAAAAAATAGTTGTAAAGTGATGTCCAATCAAATCCAGACCATTGAGTAGGGTTTAGGTTATATGAAGATAGATTGAGAGCTTCATAGAGATATCCACCTCTTGCTCCACTATAAAACGAAATTTTGGTTAGAAAAAAATTATTCTTCTTGGTGTAGGAAAGAATAGAAGGATTTTCCAGAAATGAAAGTGCATCAAAAGGATAAAGTAGCCTGGCATTACCATATGCTAGTTGCCTTGTAGTTGGAAGAGGAGAGTCAATATCATACCTTACATCTTGAGAAAATGCGTGTTGACATACTATTGCGAAAAATATTACCGTTGCTAAACCTAGTAATCCATTTTTCATAATGCCTCCTAAGGATTAGTGAGAGCGTTTAGATTCAGATAGTTTGTTAAAATACTCCAAGCATCACTATTATTTGTTGTGAGTATATTGGTTATAGTTTCATTATCAAATACGGCATAGTTGCTTATGGAGAGAGCATTAGTAAGTCTTTCTATGTTAGTAGCATACACTAGAGGGATCCCGTTATTAGTTAGAAGAAACACTATTCTATTAAACATTTGCTTGTGAAAGTTGTGATATCTCAGAAAGTTAGTATAGACATTCGTTATTTGAATATCTATTGATATAAAGGTATTTAAAAGTTGTGTCTCTATGGCATTCTCACCTGATTTCAAAGTGTTGGTTATGAAGACTAGAGATTTTATGCTTTTGTTACCTTCGCGGAAAAATGTCTTCATAGCACTATCTATAGCATCTCCAAAGAAGATATAATCGTTGATTATCATTGGATCATCAAA
Source organism: Spirochaetota bacterium (assembly GCA_025061835.1). Classification (NCBI taxonomy): domain Bacteria; kingdom Pseudomonadati; phylum Spirochaetota; species Spirochaetota bacterium. Next base: position 46,661 of record JANXAC010000006.1, on the reverse strand, counting down.
AGAGATTGTCATTCTCTTGAGGAAGTTATAAATTGTATCGTTAGATGTTATCTCTCCGCTGTTGTCTGAGTCAAGGGCAAGCAAGAAACCATTTAACTTGTTGAAAACACTGAAATTAAAATGAAGGTTTATATCATTTGTTAAATTCGGGTTATCAGAATTACCTGATATGATTTTACCTAGGTTAGCACTTACAACCCTAATAGCAGAGTAATATTTACTATTCGTTACAAACTTATCAATGAAATCAGAGTAGTTTGATTCTGGAAAGTCGCTAGATGCTATTTCATTATAGAAGCCTAGAATATTCGTTCTAGATATTACTAAGAAGATCTCACAGTTTGCTACACCTATTAGTGCTCTTGAACTGTTGGGATTTATCGCTAATGCTCTTTGGTAGAACTTTTTAGCAGTTATGTAATCACCAAGGTCGGAGTAGTAGTCTCCCATATCGTTCAAGAAGTTTATATCACTTATAGTATTCAGATCTTGATTTGCCGGATCTTGAAAAAGGGGGGAAAAGATATTGTAACAACCACCTAGGAGTATTAATGTTAGTATTACAAAAAACTTTACATTCAGTATCTTCATAAAATCTTCATTTCATACAATATTATGATGACTTTTTGTCGGATTTTCAAAATTCATTGATATTCATCGGATTTTTCTTGATTTAATACGAATGACTACTTTATATTCTTTTCGTATTGGAGGTCGTTTTATGTTAAAAGGGTCAATGGTTGCTCTGGTTACTCCTTTTAAGAGGGGGGGAGATATTGATTGGGAGACACTTGAGTATTTGGTTGATTTCCACCTTAACAACAAGACGGATGTTATAGTTCCTTGCGGTACTACTGGGGAGTCTCCTACTCTAAATTATGAAGAGCACATCAAAGTAATTGAATTCGTTGTCAAAAAAGTTAACAAGCGAGTTCCTGTTCTAGCAGGAACTGGAACAAACTCTACCTATGAAACAATCTATTTCACTAACGAAGCAAAGAGAGTAGGTGCTGACGCAGCACTCGTTATAGCACCATACTATAACAAACCTACTCAAAGAGGGTTAATAGAACACTTTACCGCAGTTTCAAAAGAGACGGGAGGATTTCCAATAGTTGCATATAATGTCCCGAGTAGAACGGTAATAAACATTGAACCACAGACTCTAGCAGAGATTGTGAAAAGAAATCCGAATGTTATAGGAATAAAGGAAGCTTCAGGAAACATAAAGCAGTGTATGGATATACTTGAGTATGTTGACAAACCTGATTTTGCCCTTATATCTGGAGATGATGGTATAAACCTTGCTATACTGAAAATCGGAGGGGTTGGTGCTATATCGGTCACCGCAAACATTGTTCCAAAAGATATGTCAGATATGATAAACTCTTACCTATCGGGAGATGTGAAGAAAGCCGAAGAGATTGACAAAAAACTTCAGATACTAAACAGAGTCTTATTCCTAGAAACTAACCCTATACCAATAAAGAAAGCTCTAGAACTAGTAGGCATCATAAAAGACGGGAGTCTAAGATTACCTCTAACAGAACTTTCAGAACAAAACACACAAAAACTCAAAGATGCGTTAGTCAAATACGGTTTTAAGATAAATGTTTAGGTTATCTGCTGATAATTTTTCTGGATTTCTTGGATAACTTAATTAATATTTTTTGTTGAATTCTTGATTTTCGTTATAGAATTATATTGTAATATATTACATTATTTAGGAGGTATCATATGAGGTCGTTTAACTTAATGGTATTAACTTTATCAACTATCTTAATTCTAATACTATCAGTAGTCTCTTGTAATACTGCTCAAGTTAGTCAGCAAAATAATAGTAGTCAACAACAAACAGGACAAACAAACAATATCACCAATACAAACAATAACAACAATAATCAGGGGTCTAGTGGGCATCATGATGTAAACAACATACCAGTGGTTTTATCTGTGCCTACTATTGAATATACAACTGTGACCACTGCAAACTTTTCAAGCTACCCTGTGAGTTTAGCGCCTTATGAAGCTAAAGTTATACTCATATCCAATCTAGGTTCACCGGGTTCTGTTGATACTGATCCTTCTTGGTATCTTGATGCTGTAGTTTATCAGATATTCGTAAGAAGTTTTTATGATTCTAATGGAGATGGGAATGGAGACCTTAACGGTGTAATAAGTAAATTGGATTATATAACAAATATTGGTTTTAACGCTATATGGTTCCTGCCTATATTTGAGTCTCCATCATACCATGGGTATGATGCTACTGACTATTATTCAATAGAGTCAGACTATGGAAACTTGACATCATTCAACAATCTCCTACAACAAGCACATCAAAAAGGAGTTAGAATAATACTTGATATGGTTCTAAATCATACAAGTTCCTCTCACCCTTGGTTTATAAACTCTGCCAATAACGGTGATAAGGCAAATTGGTATGTCTGGACTAATGTTTCGTTGTCATCTTTGAGTGGATGGGGGTATGCTTGGGGTGGTGGTTCTGCTAGTAATGTCTGGCACTGGAACCCAACAAGAGGAATGAGATATTACGGAGCGTTCTGGGATGGTATGCCAGACCTTAACATACTCAATCCTGCTGTTTCCAATGAACTACTGAAGATTGGCTCAAACTGGTTGGCAAAAGGAGTTGACGGATATAGGCTTGATGCGGTAAGGTATCTAATTGAAACAGGACCTGGACCAGGACAAAGAGATACACTACCAACAAAGCAATTCCTACAAGCATACAATAACTATATGAAAACTCTTAAAAGTAACTTCTATACTGTTGGTGAAGTTTGGGAGAATAACTCAATTGTATCTGGTTATCACAATAGACTTGACACTTGCTTCAGTTTTGATTTTGCTTATTCGGTAAGACAGTCAATAATAAATCAAGAACCATCTAGTCTTGTTAATATGATAAATACTAAACCTTCTTCCGTTCCTTGGAAATTCTTTGCTCCATTTTTGGATAATCACGATGATGTATTCTTCAATCACGGGCGATGGGCAGACCAGTTTGGTGGTGGTTGGAATGAACAGTACCTATCCGCTGTTCTACTTCTTACATTCCCAGGAACACCATATGTATATTATGGTTCTGAAATAGGAATGAAAAGGAGAGGAACACATAGCGAAGACATAGACAAAAGAACACCTATGCACTGGGATGCTACATCAAAAGGAGGATTCACAACAGGAACACCTTGGACACAGTTAGCAAATAATATTAACCCATACAATGTTGCGTATCAATTGAATGATCCAAATTCCCTGCTTAACCATTACAAGAAGCTCATCAATATAAGAAGATTCTTCCCATCTCTAAGAAGAGGTGATTTCAAACTACTATCAACTTCAGACTCTCAAGTTATGGCATATATGAGGATAGGAACGAATGAGTCAATACTTGTAGTAGCAAACTTTTCATCCTCTCCGAAAAGTATTAATGTTAACCTATCTGGTAGTGGTCTCACTATATCGTCAACTTACAACGCTTATGTATTCTTATTAGGTAATACTGACACAAATAATTCATCTAGTTGGATACAGATGGATGGATACAAGGAATCAATATGGAACAACTGTAAAATAGCAGGTTCTGTGACAAACACGACAACGGAAACGAAAGGTTGGGACTTCGGAGGGTTTCTGGGACTTTATGTCACTAACGACCAAACGAATATCTACATAGCGTTTGAAACTGTGAATGTAGCAGGAGGTTATGGAAATACATTATATATAGCAATAGACTCACCAACTACTAATCTAAACTCAAGATCTTTCACAAATACGAATGTATTAACTACGTGGTTAGCGAAGAATGTAGTACTGACAAATAATCTTTTTTACGATTTATTCATACACATGTATGCACCCCCAAACGGTTATTTTCACTTTACTAACGCATATGTGGTATGGGCTAATGGTTCATACTACTACATAACAAACTCAGCGGTAGGTGGATTACTGTCTGCTAATTCTTCAACCAAGTTCGTGGAGATATCTCTACCTCTAAGTTATTTAAGTCTAAATTTGAACGATCAGATAAAGATATTTGCTTTCTTTTCGGGAGACAATTACCCCGCGACTGCTTACTGTGCTATACCGTTTAATAATGCTAACAACTCAACAACAGGTGGAACATCAGGTCCTCTACCTAATCCAAACTATAATTCACTCACAATACTTGACGACTACGCTACCTACACAATAAAGTGAAGATTGGATAAATTTTTTAAGCGACTGGGTTATAGATTAGAGAGAATCTTAATCCTTGTTTTAGTCATAGTAGTAAGTAAGAATTAGACTCCTCGCGAAACTTCTCAGATACTAACATGTCATCATATAAGTGAAAATTAAGGCTTCAGATAATCTCTCATAGAATATCTAGTAAATCGCTCATAGAATTTTAAAAAAGCAAGGATACAGAAAGCGGTCTTAGACACTTCTAGGAGATAACATTAAAATCTGTAGGATTATACCTTTCCTAGACCTCTAGAAACTGATGCTAAATTTTGGAATTTTGATGATCTACCTAATACAACTCATTCTCATTTGGGTATGCTCGCTCCTCAATTATATTAAAGTGTTCTTCAGATAAAGGCTTCGCTTCAGACTTTTCAGTTTGTTTTGATTTTACATAGTCGTTGTAAATCCTAAAGAGGTCATCCTTGTGAGGTCTTACCTTTGAAATAGGACATTTCACATACTCTTTGTATTCTTCATCGCAATAGCCCAGTCTGTATTCTCCACACTTTGGCTGGAGATACTTTCCTAATTCTGGGATAACTTTCATTATTTCACTGCGCATTTTTGCGACAAGTTGTCGTATCTCCCACTGTGCTCTTGTACAAAGTCTCAAATCGGCTATATGTTGTAATTCTCTGAAATTCACGAGTATGTGAAAATTTGTCGGAGTTGCGTTAGGAAGTATGAACCTTGCATCTTCTGCCGGTATTCCGCTATCAAGAGCAAATCTGTAAAAGTCGCTTATATCCTTAAGCACTTTTTGGTATCTCTCATAAACTTCTTTGTTTGACTTTATTGTGTTAGGAGTAACGTATTCTAGTGTATCCTCTTTGTATTTGACATACCTTTGGGATTGCTGTTCAAAACTTATCCCTATGTGGTGTCTTACGAGTTGATGAGAGCAACTCCTTGATATTCCTGCCACTGCGAACCAAAATACAACTTGCTCAAGCGGTGAAGCATGACCGGTTTTAAGCCTCTCCTCAATGAAGGTTTTTATCTTATCCTTCGGTATAGCACCTGAGTTTATCTCATTCCAAATCTCAATAGGTGTCTTCTGTGAATAACAAGTTCTAAATGCTGCGTAGAGTTTTTCTATAGGTCCTGCGGAGTAGTCAATAAGTTTTACTTCCATCTAACATCTCCTATGCAGACTTTGCTTTGGATTTTGGCTCATCCTTGTAGTAAATGAGTTTCGGATATTTCTTTTCTGCTACGACTTCTTTATCAACTATACATTCCTTAATACCTTCTATTGATGGCACCTCAAACATGATGTTTAACATTATGTCTTCTATTATGCTTCTTAGGGCTCTAGCACCTGTTTTCCTTTCTTTCGCAAGTTTAACAATTTCATCAAGTGCATCTTCAGTAAAAGTCAGGTCAACGCCCTCATACTCAAACATCTTCTGATACTGTTTTACGATTGCATTTTTAGGTTCTATAAGTATCTTTTTAAGTTCTTCTTCTGTGAGTTCGTTGAATACTGCAATCACTGGTGTTCTTCCCACGAATTCTGGTATCATTCCATACTTTATTAAATCCTCTGGTAAAACTTGTGTGAAAATATTTTCTGTTTGAACTTTCTCCTTCCTGCCCTCATTCACAAAACCTATCTTATTCTTACCAAGCCTTTTCATTATTATATCTTCAAGACCTACGAATGCCCCTCCGACAATGAAGAGAATATTCTTTGTATCAACATATATCGGTTTTTGGTTAGGATGTTTTCTTCCTCCTTGTGGAGGAACGGATGCTATCGTTCCTTCCATAAGTTTGAGTAGTGCTTGCTGGACGCCTTCACCTGATACATCTCTTGTGATTGAAGGACTTTCACTCTTCCTTGAGATTTTATCAATCTCGTCTATATACACTATCCCCATTTGTGCTTTTTCTATCGCTTCATCTGTTATCTCACCGTTACCGGCATTCAGGATGAGTCTTAAAAGAACATTCTCAACATCATCTCCGACATATCCTGCCTCGGTCAGTGTAGTTGCATCTGCTATCGCAAAGGGGACATCAAGAATCTTTGCTAGTATCCTAGCCATATAAGTTTTGCCACTACCGGTAGGTCCTATCATCATTATATTACTCTTCTCAATCTCAACATCACCACTGAAGCCTATCTCCTCGGATATAAGCCTTTTGTAGTGATTATAAACCGCAACGGATAGAATTTTCTTCGCATGATCCTGTCCTACGATGTATTGGTCCAAGATCTTCTTTATCTCAACTGGTTTATATAATCTTTTTATTATCTTGGTTGGTGTAACGGTTTTGCTTTCATTTTCAAGTATGAAATTACATACTTTTATACATTCCTCGCATATGTTAGCATTCTCGCCTTTTATTATCCTTATCGTATCTGATGTTTTGCCACAGAATGAACAAGTAAGATTGCTTTCCTCTTTCTTCTTATCTTTTGGCATACTATGTCTCCTGTTTAATAAATTATAACTATATAACACCTGTAATTCAATTTCGGTTAGACAGCACAAATATAAGATTTAGCATTTGTAAACTTCTATCTAAATCTGTTTGTTTTGCGAACTTATTGATTTTGACTATTCTGAAATTTATTGTTTTCTTTATTCCGAGATTAGATCTGATTTATACTATTTTTAGCGTTGGGGTCCTTTATGATAAGGAGAATCGTTTCGCTCTTCCTACCTAATATAACACTTAAGAAACTCGTGGTATTTATTGTTATATCATTTGTTATATTCTCTATATTCTCGGGTGTATTTTTTGGTATTCTTATAATTTCTCTCTACAATCCTGATGATGTTAAGAATCTAAGATACCTTGCTATACCTGAACCAACAAGAGTATATGATCGTAATGGAAGGCTAATATCCGAATTGTTTGTTGAGAGAAGGATTCCTGTATCATTCAATCAGATATCAAGAAATGTTATAAACGCATTCATAGCAGTAGAAGATGAGGATTTCTTTTACCATAGAGGTATAAGTATTCCAAGAATTGTAAAGGCTATGATAAAGAATATACTTTCGGGAAGGATAAGAGAGGGTGCTAGCACGATAACACAACAGTTGGCGAAAAGAATATATACATCGGGTGATAGAAATATATTCAGAAAGATCGTTGAAATGTGGTATGCACTCCAGATAGAGAAGGAATATTCAAAACAGGAGATAATGGAGATATATCTTAATCAGATATATTTTGGATATGGGGCATATGGTGTAGAAACAGCGTCTAGAATATACTTTGGTAAGAGTGTTAGTAGTCTTGATGTAGCAGAGGCTGCGTTACTTGCTGCAATACCTAAAGGACCACATTTGTATTCGCCTTTTGTCAATGTTCCGAATGCTCAGAAGCGTCAATACCTAGTCTTGAAAAGAATGGCATCTTTGGGGTTTGTATCAGAAAGTGAAGTTGATAGGTTGTATTCAGAATTCTGGAGTAAATATCTACCAAGGGTTGATACTCTTAAACTAAATGTGGTTAATAACCAGCAGGTAGCACCGTTCTTTGTTGAGTATGTGAGGCAGGTTATTGCAAAAATGTTTGGAGATGAAGCGGTGTATAAATCTGGCTATAGAGTATATACCACAATTGACCTTGATAAACAGATAGCGGCAGAAAAATATGTCCTCAAATACAGAGACATAGCTCAGAGAGGTTATGAAGAAATAACTTCACAAGCAATAAGGGCAAACCAACACTATGTTGACCTGATATGGAGTATCAGTGAATTGATCCCTATACTCAAAGTAAAAACATCAAGTAGGATTATGGAAACGAAGAAGAGTTTGAAGGATCTCTATTATATAACTTTTTTAATCTCAGAGATGTATGGTTCAGAGAAGATAAGAGCTAATTCGCAGAGTCTATTTTTGAGTATATCAGAGACAAAGGTAAAAGAGAATAGGATTGAGTGTGCTCTTGTTAGCATAGACTCAAAGAACGGATATGTTGAAGCTATGGTAGGTGGTAGCGAGTTTTCACCGCTAAATAGGTTTAACAGAGCCATTCAAGCAAAGAGACAGCTTGGTTCAACATTCAAGCCATTTCTTTACTCTGCCGGTATTGATGCAAAGTTGATAACATCGGCAACTGCATTTGTTGATGAACCTATTGAGTATAGGTTTGCGGGTAGAGTATGGTCGCCTAAGAACTATGAAGGAGATTATGTTGGACAAGTTACACTACGCGATGCTTTGAGACTCTCTCTCAACATTGTAAGTGTCAAAGTTCTAGATAGGATAGGACTTGGAATTTTGAGAAATTATACAAAAAAGTTTTTTGACCTGTCTGATGAAGATACTGTTAAATTTGTAAGTAGCATGGCATCAGCGTTGGGTATAGTTGAAGTGTCTCCACTTGAACTCGCTGTTGCAACAACAGTATTCCCGAGAGGTGGAACGAGGGTTCAACCAGTGATGATACTAAGAATAGAAGATAAGTATGGTAGAGTCGTGAGAGATTTGACAAAGGAGATTGATAGATCGCCTGTTCAGGTAATATCTCCTCAAACCGCTTTCATAGTAACGTCAATGATGAGAGATGCTGTAAATAGGGGGACAGGTGCTATGGTAAGGTCTGTTGGCTTCTACGGTGATGTTGCAGGGAAAACGGGGACAACTTCTTATTGGAGAGATGCATGGTTCATAGGTTTTACAGGTGATGGACTTGTAACGGCAATATGGTATGGTTTTGATAAATCTACTATATCAATGGGGCGAGGTATGGTAGGAGGTAGGATTGCCGCTCCGGCTTTTGGGGAGTATATGAGAGATATATACAGAAACAGGACTGTTCCAAGTATTGATATACCTTATCAATCAGGTATATCTTCAGCTGAAATCTGTGAAGAGTCAGGCAAGCTAGCAACACCTTTGTGTAATAAGGTAAGAGTTGAATACTTCCTTACAGGGACGGAACCTACCGATAAGTGTGATATACACCTCAAAGATTATGCAAAAACCAAAGATGAGGATATTCTAAAGTTTGAGGAAAAGAAGGACAAAGATTTTCTTAAAAGCGATGATTTTAGCGATTTTAGGGATGACTATCTTAAGTTTTAGAAATCTTTGTCTTTGTATAGTAAAACCATAAGTGCCTTTTGAGTGTGTAACCTGTTCTCCGCTTGATCAAAAACTATTGAAGCACTGGAGTCTATAACATCGTCGCTAACTTCCTTTCCTCTTTTAGCTGGGAGACAGTGCATGAAGAGTGTGTTCTTACCAGTTAAAGATATAAGTTCAGAATTAACTTGGTATGGATACATCTTACTTTCCTTGTCTTTCTCCTTATCTTCAAAACCCATACTAACCCACACATCGGTGTATATTATATCTGCAGATTTTACTGCCTTCTTTGGGTCATTTTCGTAGTAGAAGTTTGTTTTACCTTCAGAGATAGTCTTTATTTTGTTCTCAAAATCCTTGTCAAACATCTTCTCAGGTCCTGAGAAACATAATTCTTTTATTTTGAGTTTTGCTAGGATTATGAATAGTGAGTATGCAACATTATTAAAGTCCCCTAAAAAGGATAATTTAAGGTTAAAATTCCCAAACTTCTCATATATTGTGAAGGCATCAGATATAGCCTGACACGGGTGTTCATGGTTTGTCAGAGCGTTTATAACAGGGTATCTAAAGTTTTTTGCCAGCAATTCAACAGTTTTTTGTTCAAATGTTCTTATTATGATACCGTGAGCATACCTTGACAATGTTCTGGCAGTATCTTCTATCGTTTCTCCTCTTCCTATCTGAAGTTCAGAGGAGTTTAGAGATACAACTTCACCACCAAGTTCCTTTATCCCGACGAAAAAAGATATTTTTGTCCTGGTTGATGGTTTGTCAAATATCATTATTATCGTTTTGTTTGAAATTAAGTTTTTGTAGAGTAGGCGATTTTTTTTTAACCTTGCTGAAAGTGAAAATACTTTTTGTATTTCGTCAGGGGATATGTCATTGGAAGAAACGAAATCTTTGTTCATACAGTGAATTTTCGTTAGCAACAGAAGTAAAGTAAAATGGATCGGGGTTGACGGGACTTGAACCCGCGGCCTCCGGTGTGACAGACCGGCGCTCTGACCAGGCTGAGCTACAACCCCAGTATGTTGAATTATTTTATAGAACTTGCTTTTGAACTTTCAATAAAACATGAAGGTTAGGGAACATCTTCCAAGATTATTGAAAACTTCCATTTAGTCACATAAAATTTATGATATGAGAACTGAAGACCTTGTTAGTAGAGGTATCCCTGAAAAGATAGCTAACTTCTTATTATCGCACTTTCAGGGCGATGTTGAAAGAATTTACATGGTTTTGAATTCACTGAAAAAGGACATCCCAGTAGTGAAATTAAAATTTTCTTTTTCTCTTTACTCTGGTATTGCTCTTGTGTTCGTTAATTTGAAAGCGAAAAAGGTAGATCTAGTAAGGGCTTACATATCAGTCTCTCCTGAAATAACCAAGATCAACATAGAAATGAACTGGTTTGATATAATATCAAAGGTTTCTAGTGAGTATAGAACCTTACAGATAGATCCAGACTTATCAGCAAAGGCGGAAAAGTTATTGTTATCTGACGCAAAGTTTGTTCAGACATTGATAAAAGTTCTGTCTGAAGACAAGACGCAACTAGATATAAAAAGGTTTTTATATACTTATGTCCCTCTAGTTTTTGGAGACCCTAACACAATTGTTAGGTTCTCAATCGATAGAACTGATGTTTTTAATTTTTATAAGTTTCTTAAGGATGCGAAAATTGAAATGCCAGAAAGTCTGAGATTTTTGGATGATGAGAAAGCATTAACAACTATCTCAATATCTGACATTTCAATACAACCAATCTTGTCTCCGATTGATGGTATCACTGCTGGTTCAATCAGAGCTGGAAATGAAATATATGTGAAAATTAATGATACTGATGAGGTATCAAGATCTTTTGTCAAAGGTGATGGTATAACACTTGGCAGAGTGGTTGCGGTTCAAGAGTTAGAAAATGATAGACTGCTATTTGATGTTGAGATTGGACCAGGATTTTTGGGTAGTTTTATAATAAAAAAAGATGTTAAGATAAGGACTAAAAGTGTTATACTTCCTGAAAAGGTTGATACAACTTATGTTAGCCTTGATATCCAAAAAACTCCACCCCAAGATTACTCTGACCGAAGTCAGTTTGAAGAAGATACTGTGGAAAGAGAGAAGGATGTATCTATGGTATTTTGGATTGTAAACATACTATTGATAGGTGTAGGCGTAGCTACAGTTCTGATTTTACTTCTCTTCCTTTAGTTTGGTTCTTATAGCTTCAGCCATCTTCTTGGGATCTCTAGGTATTGGCTTACCCTTAGATAGGATTATGAAGTCCTCTGTTACACCTACTTTAGATTGCTTTGTTACACCTAGCTCCGCCGATGACAAGTCTTGGTAATTTGGTTTGTAATATCCTTTATCCTCACCCTCGTAATTGAAACTGGAAAATCCTCCTTCAATAATTTCATCTCTATAGTTTGAAGTATCATCTGTAATCTTACCTATATTAACATCTTCGTCTGTGCTAGAAAACTCACCGAATACATTACTTTCAGAAAAGTCCATAGATGAACTTATGCTATTATCGTTTTCTTGGTATTCTGGCTCGGTAATACCGTAATTCATATCCTCATTAGCCTCAACTTCATTAGATTTATCTGAATATATATCGGATATAGAAATATCATCGTCTTCTTCCCTAATATTCACACTATTACTCCTGCTAGGTTGTTCAAAAATCTCCGATGCAAATCTTCTTAATAATTGCTCTATTCCAAATAATACACCACCAAGTATGATTGCACTCAAGAGAGACCTGAATATTACTTCAATTAATGCTCCTCCGTTCACTATACCAACTGTTAAACCTATTAACAAACCTGTAACAGAACCTACAAGAATTGATGGTGGAATTTGTATGTTGTTAAGGTCAATTTTCTTAAAATCAATCATATCAATAGTTTAAGAAAAGTTTTGATTTCTATCAACTTTTTTCAAATATGTTCAAAAGATGTATATAACGCTTATGAGTACTTGTGATCCTAAATAAATACCTCTCGGCAAGTGTAGTAAAAAACCAAAAATACAAAATCTTTATTCTTGTTCTCTTCAAACATCACAAAATCCTTCAAAAAGTGGTGTATGTTTGTGGTTTGGGTATCTGCTATCAGTTTTCTCTTTACAACTTCTCTCACTTTTCTATACGAAAGTATTCCTAATGTAATAGGAGCACCTAAATTTTTTGAAAAGGCTCAATTTCAATTGAAAACAAATGGAAATTTCATTGAAAATAATCCTAGTTATGAAGATAGTAGGGATATTTGATAAACATACTTCAGAGGTGTTTAAGTTTCTAGGTGTTTTGACCATACAAGTTAATCCTAATGACTCAAATCTTTCTGATAGAGTTATGTCAGAGATCTATGAAATCAAGAAGAATAAAAACATTTTCTCGGTTCTTATTTCAAAGAACATATCCTCAAAGATCAAGAGAGACCTTGAAGACTTTATACTTACAAACAGCAGACCTTCTATCGTTGAGGTGGATCCTATATATAATATAGACAGTTATGAAGACTATGAGTCTATGATAAAGAGAATAATTAGAGAGACTATAGGCATAAGATTGTAGGAGGTATATATGTCCATTGATAAGATAGTGGATGTTGTTAAAAACGAAGTTGAAAAGGAGATTTCACAAATAATTCAGAATGCAAAATCCGAAAGAGAAAGCATTCTTAAAGATGCCAAGTCTAGAATAGATGATGAATTTGAAATAAAGATGAAATCTCTGACGGATGAATACAACAGAAGACTAACTCTTGAAAAGTTATCAATAGATTCAGAAGCGAATAAGCACTTGAATGAAACCATAAGTAAGGTCGTTGATGAACTTTATGATGAGGTTGTTAAGTTAGTAAAGGAGAGAATATTATCAATGAGCAATTACATAGACATTATTATTAGCGTAATTACAAAGTCATTGTCTATGCTATCATCTGTGGATGGAACAGTTGTAGTTCTATCCAAAAGAGACATTCAAATCTATGGAGAGGATGTTAAGAAAAAACTCAAAGAATTGGGGTTCAATTTAGAACTTTACGAAGGCATCATTGATGGTGGGGTTATCGTCAAGCAAGGTAAGATAAGCATTGACTCCTCGTTAGATAGAATAATTAAGATGTTTAATTCGGAAATACTTAACAACATCTACAAGGCTTTACCGAAGGTCAGGGTATGAGTAATCATGACAGGATACTTGTTGTTACACCTACCTATAACGAAGCAGAAAACGTTGTAAAATTGATAAACTTGACACTTGACTCTTTTGACAAAGCAGATATACTGATAGTTGATGACAATTCACCTGATAGGACTGCTGAAGTTGTGAAGGAGAATTTTAAGGAGAATGGCCGTGTTAATATAATTGTTAGGGAGAGGAAAAAGGGGTTAGGTAGTGCTTATGTTGAGGGTTTCAAGTGGGGATTAAATAGAGGATATGGTTTCTTACTTGAAATGGATGCGGATTTATCGCACGATCCAAGTGAGATACCAAATTTCTACAAATATTTACAGGAATATGATGTAGTAGTAGGTTCTAGGTATTTGAACGGTATAAGAGTTTTAAATTGGGATCTTAAAAGGCTTGTAATAAGTCAAATAGGCACTCTCTATGCGAGGTTAGTAACGGGCCTCAAACTTACGGATATGACAGGTGGTTTCAACGGCTACAGAGCAGAAGTTTTGAAAACCATAGATCTAGACAAAATTCAGTCAAATGGATATGCATTCCAAATAGAACTAAAGTTTAGGTCTTATGTCAAAGGTTTTAGAATAACCGAGATACCTATTATATTTAGAGAGCGTGAGAAGGGTGTAAGTAAAATGAACAAAAATATAATTTTTGAGGCAATATTTATGTGCATCAAACTGCGGATAGATAAGATGCTTGGGAGGATATAACTGTGAGGATATTACATACTGCAGATTGGCATTTAGGAACAAGAGTTCCGCATATAGGGCTTGATAGAAGTGAAGAACAGGATAAGGTAGTTAAGAAGATTATAGAAATAGTTGAAAAAGAGAATATAGATGTTGTCATAATAGCAGGAGATATATTTGATAATCCAACACCATCGTATCAGGCTGAAAAGATATTCTACAATTTTATCGCTAGTATATGTGGTGATTTAGGGAAGTATCTTTTCGTAATATCTGGGAATCACGATAGTATGGAGAAGGTTGATACAGTAAGTGTCTTTTCAAGGTTCTTTAGTGTCAGAGGTTCTCAAAGGTTCAAACATTTCTACTTAGGTATTCAAATAGAGAATGGTTTGTCAAACCTCGTATGTGATGTTGACGGAATTTCGTTTATAGGGATACCTTTTGTGCCTAGGTATAGGTATTCAAAAAGATACCAAGAGATTTTTGAAAATATACTAGGACAACTTTTGGAGAGAACAGGTTCTGAAGTGATTTTATTCTCACACGATACACTAGAAGGCGTAAAATATTCTGAAACGGAGATAAAATACGATGATAAGGTTTTGAAACTATTCTCAATACAAAAGCTGGCTTACTTTAACAAAGTTAGATACTGGGCGCTAGGACACATACACAAGTATCAAGAGATAGTTAAAGATAAAATATGCTACTCTGGTGGTATAGTTCAGATAGATTTCGGTGAAGCAGGACAAGAGAAAGGAGTTGTAATAGTAAGTTTGGAAAGTGAAGGTGTGAAAACTAAGTTTCTTAAGATAGATCAGGTGAGAGAGTTTAGAAAGTTTGATGCTTGTGATAGAAACTGTGTTGAGGAATTGTTAGAAAAATACAAAGAGGGAACTCAAGACTTTGTAAAAATTGTTCTTAAGAATGAAGTAGGTACAAGTCTAGTTGAGGAACTCAAGAATAGGATAACTAACCTAGTATTAGTCAAAGAAACTCATACGATCCATAGTCATACTAATGTTAAACAATATGAGGATATGATTGGTGATCCCATAGAAACCTTCAAAGCGTACTGTAAGGACAATAAAAAGGATCTTAAAGAGGATGAAATAGAAGAACTAAGAAAGATATACGATGAGATAAAAAGCAGGGGGTTTTACAGTACCAACCCTAGTATTTAAAAGTCTGTATCCAAAAACGAAGAATCAGATAGTTCTAAGACTTTAGTTTTTGCTGACTGTAGAAATATGTATTGTTTTATCTTATGATTTCTTCAGGTTCTTCAGCCCATTGGATCTTTTCTAGAGACTCTTGGGCCATCTCTTTAACCTTTGGCATAAAGTTTCCACGAATGACCTTTATGAGTGCTCCGAATGCTTTTCTATCGCCTATTTCTCCTAATGCCTTAACTATATCACCTGCCAAACCCTGATCTGGAGTTGTTTCCAATACGTCTATTAATGCCGGGACTGCTTCCTTAGCCTTCATCTTTCCAAGCCCTAGTGCAACACTTCTTCTGACTACAGGATCTGTGTCGTATCTCAGCGCTTTTATCATATTGGGAATTGTTGAAGGGTCTTTGAGTTTAGCGATAGCATCAGCAGAGGCAGATCTAACCTCCCAGAATGGATTAACTTGCCTACCTCCTATCCTAACTATTCTGTCGTTTCCTTCCTCAAGACCGGCTATTAGTGTATTAACAGCCTTTTTATAAGTTTTTTCAGACAACGAGTTTTTTGCACCTTTCTCAAACATATCACCTAGTCTTCTTATTGCTAGAATCTTTACAGTCTCATCATCACTGTTCATAGCAGCATTACATAGTTCATCAACTGAACTTTCGTTAATTGGTAGGCTATTAAAATATTTTTCTAAATCCTTCTTTTCTGGGTAATTATGAACTGAATATGCGTAGTCTGAATAGAAAGCTAATCCGACTAATACAAAGTATCTGATAACTAAACCAGCAATCTGTTTCATAACTATCCTCTCATATATAAAATTATTTATAACTGGATCTTTAATGTCAAGAATCTTTACCTAGAGTTTAGTGAAAATTTTATGGAGGTCTTGATATATGATGAGTAGTGTATTGGTCCAAATAACACAGATCTAGACTAAAGTAAAGGACACCAGCTATCCGATATTAATCCTGAAGCCAGAGGTGGATAGCTGGTGCGGATTTAAAGGGTTTCAAGAGAAGTATCGGCTATCTCCCTCTGAGGTTTAGGTTATGAAATAATCCTCCCATGAGGGGAGGAAAACTATAAACCAAGGAGGGGTTTATGATAATCAATCACAATATATCTTCAATTTTTGCCAACAGGCAGTATAAGATCAACAACTGGAACATGGACGCAAACCTTGAAAAGTTGTCATCAGGTCTCAAGATTAACAAGGCTGGTGACGATGCTTCAGGTTTGGCTGTTTCTGAGAAGATGCGAGCTCAGATAAGAGGCTTGTGGAGAGCTGAGAAGAATGTTGAGGATGGTATATCCTTCATCCAAACTACTGAAGGATATCTGGAACAGACGACTCAAGTTCTACAGAGACTTAGAGAGCTAGCAGTACAAGCCTCAAACGGTATCTACACTGATGAGGATAGACTCTACATTCAAGTTGAAGTATCTCAGTTAGTTGCTGAGGTTGATAGGATTGCTTCGCATGCACAGTTCAATGGACTTACGATGCTAACAGGTAGGTTTGCTAAAAGGACTGAAACTGTTACTCCAACTGCTAGTATGTGGATACATGTTGGTGCTAACATGGATCAAAGGCTTAACATAAATATTGAGGCTATGACTGCGGTTGCTCTTGGAATAAAGGATGGTGCTACCGGTGAGATACTAAGCTTGTCTTCACCAGAAAAGGCTAATAGGGCTATCGGAGTTCTTGACCAGGCACTACAGAAAGTCAATAAGCAGAGAGCAGACCTAGGTGCTTACCAGAACAGGTTTATGTATACTGCAAAGGCACTGTTAATTGGATACGAGAACCTACAGGCAGCAGAGTCAAGAATTAGAGATACGGATATGGCTTATGAGATAAGTGACTTCGTGAAGAACCAGATACTTGCTCAATCTTCAATATCTATGATATCCCAGGCAAACCTTAGACCACAGGCAATACTAACGCTTTTAAGATAGTAGCCTTGCTCTAAATAAAATACATATCCTACTTGATGTATTATGATAGGGAGGGGTTGCCCTCCCTTTCGGTTTTTGCTCTAAAAAATATTTTTCTGCCTTTGGTGAAGAGTTTTAATTAATATAATTTCTTATGTCATTATGTGCGGTAGGGGAGAAAGGGATATCAAGGAAGTATCCCTAAAAAAGTAGGAGGTGCGATACCTATGATCATCAATCACAATATCTCTTCAATCTTTGCCAACAGGCAGTTCAAGGTAAACAACTGGGCTCTTGACGCTAACCTTGAAAAACTATCATCTGGAACTAAAATCAACAAAGCAGGTGATGACGCGTCAGGGTTAGCAGTATCAGAGAAAATGCGAGCCCAGATAAGAGGACTTAGGCGTGCTGAGATGAACGCTGAGGATGCTATATCCTTCATTCAAACTACTGAAGGGTACTTAAACCAGACAACAGAAGTTTTACAAAGACTAAGGGAACTCTCAATACAGGCAGGAAATGGTATATACTCGGATGAGGATAGAACATATATGCAAGTTGAAGTATCACAACTTGTAGCCGAGGTCAATAGAATCGCATCACATGCGCAGTTTAACGGATTGAATATGCTAACAGGTAGATTTGCTCCAAATGTATCAAACATTTCATTCCATATAGGCGCTAATATGGATCAGAGAATACTGATAAATGTTGGTGATATGACAGCCAAAGGTTTAGGCTTGATACAAGAAGATGGAACGAATAAGATCAATCTCACTACACAAGAAGGGGCGAATCAAGCGATAGGTGTCATAGATACAGCTTTGAGGACATTAAACAAGCAGAGAGCAGATCTAGGCGCTTATCAGAATAGGCTTGACAAGATTGCTAGAACCTTGCTTATAGGATATGAGAACTTACAAGCAGCAGAGTCAAGGATTAGAGATACAGACATGGCTTATGAGATGAGTGATTTCGTTAAGAATCAGATACTTGCTCAAGCGTCCATCTCAATGATTGCTCAAGCAAACCTAAGACCTCAATCAATATTGAGACTATTAGTCTAGACTTTCACTCCCCTACCGCAAGTATTTTTCTAACTTATTTTATATCCAAGGTCTCTTAAAGTTTGAATTATCTGTTTTTTTATGTTATTAGGTATGTCAGGTTTGTTCTTGATCTCAAGAAGGTATGGTATAAAAGAGCGCTTTTTCCTTTGCTTTATAATATTTAAAGCAGCCATCTTTACATATTCATTTTCGGAGAAAAATAATCTTTGAAGTATTTCCTCGTTTGTTAGTTTATTTAGATTTTTATCCTTTGAAATCTCCTCAAAAACTCTTTGGATACTGTCTACAAATACCTTTATACTTTTTTTTATGTTATCTACAGCCTTAACAACTGGCGACAAGTCATAATTGAATAGTTGTGTTTCCTCTAGCTTCTTGTCATACTTTTCTCTTAGTGTAGGATTTGAAAGAACAGTATATGCTTCGTTTATTAGTTTAAACATGTCTTCAGTATCTTTGGTTCTTGAAACATCAGGGTGATACTTCATAACTAGTTTTCTATAGATTGATTTTATATCCTTTGTAGTAGCATTTCTGGACACACCTAGAATTTTGTAATAATCTTTGTCAAACATTTTCTCCATAACTTGATTATCGTAAAAAGCTCCAATTGTGTTAGAAGATATGAGTATAGAGAGGCTTTTTGAAACTGTTTTTTGGTGTCAGTTATACTATTCTTCCAACAGTTTGGAGGTTAAGTATTATGTCTAGAGTCTATGATATAGCAGTAATTTCTGGAGATGGGACTGGACCTGAAGTTATAAACGAGGGGATAAAGGTTCTTAAAGCTATTCAAAGCAAATATGGTATAGGTTTCAACTTTGTCCAGTATCCTTATGGTGCTGACCACTATCTCAAAACGGGAGAAATCTTACCAGATAGCGCAATAAAAGAGCTTAAGGATTTTGATGCTATATATCTGGGTGCGATAGGAGATCCAAGAGTAAAGCCGGGGATACTTGAAAGAGGACTTTTACTAAAATTGAGATTTGATCTTGACCTGTATGTAAACCTTAGACCAGCGCATCTCTATGAAGGAGTATGGACACCCCTAAAAGACAAAGGACCAGAACACATATCATTTACAGTTATAAGAGAAAACACAGAAGGTCTCTACGCCGGCGCAGGAGGGTTTTTATTCAAGGGAACAAAAAACGAAGTTGCGACACAGGAAATGATATGCACAAGGTATGGAACAGAGAGAATAATTAGATTTGCGTTTGAATATACTAGAAAATATGGTAGAGAGAAAAAACTGACAATGGTTGGTAAAACGAATGTATTGACCTATGCTCATGACCTTTGGAATAGGGTGTTTGAGGAGGTAGCCAAAGAATATCCTGACGTCAAGACAGATTATTCGCATGTTGATGCTACTTGTATGTGGATGGTCAAGAACCCTGAATGGTTTGATATTATTGTTACTGATAACATGTTTGGTGATATAATTACAGACCTTGCTGCTATCATACAAGGTGGGCTTGGTGTTGCCGCTGGTGGGAACATAAATCCAAATGGTGTTTCTATGTTTGAACCTATGGGAGGATCAGCACCAAAGTATGCAGGAAAGAATGTTATAAACCCAATTGCTGCGATTGAAGCAGGAAGACTTATGCTACAATTTCTAGGTGAGGAAGAAGCTGGTAAGGCAATACAAGAAGCAGTAAAGAAAACAGTCAAGATGATGAAAAGTATGAATGCAGGACAGATGGGATACTCAACTACTGAAGTCGGTGACCTTGTAGTGAAGCATATTCTGGAATAATAGATATGGACAAGAAGTTCAAAATCTACACAAAGACGGGTGATAAAGGGCAGACATACACTCTCGGTGGTCTGAGAGTAAGCAAGGATGACTTAAGGATAGAAGTTTATGGAGAAATTGATGAACTTATGTCTTGGATAGGAATTATCCTATCTCACATGGATGAACTACCGGAAGGAGAAGAGAAAGAGAAGATAATTCAAGACTTAAGGCTGATACAAAATAGACTTTTTGACACAGGAACACTTGTGATAGGTGGTAAGATTGAAGAACTAGAAGAATGGACAAAAGACCTAGAGGAAGAGATAGATAGGATGGATGAAAATCTTCCTCACATTAAAAGTTTCGTACTTCCTGGTGGGAGTAAGTTGTCTTCACTGACACACGTAGCAAGATGTGTGTGTAGAAGAGTAGAAAGAAAGATAGTAAGTCTCGCTGGTAGGCAAGAGTTTGATGAAAATGCAATAAGATACATAAACAGGTTGTCAGATTACTTATTCATACTTGCTAGGTATTTCAATTTCTTGCTTGGTGTTGAGGATGTAAAAAGAGATACCTCAATATATTTGAAAAAGAAGATCAGAATAAAGCCTATCAAAGACAAATCAACCGATCAGAATATTAGTAACCAGCAAAATGAAGTCTAAACTATTTAAGTGTCAATAAATTCTGTTTTTCATCAAAACTCTGGATTTTTAAGTTACTTCCTTGAGACAGTATTCGCTAGTCTCAAAATTTAACTTTATACCAGTTTTAATTGTTTGTTGTGATGAATACCTACCTAGTTATGAAGATACACGAGAGTAGAGAAAAACTTTACCATAGTTATTTTAGACTTTGTAATTTCGTGTTATCTCTACAGGGGTTCTCTATGGTGATAGTCTTTTGTAGCAAAGTTATTAACAAATTTTTTCCAGTTTTCAAGGGATGAAGGAGTGAAGATAGAAGGTCTCAGTGCTTCTATATCATCTTCAAGTATTCTTTGACCAATTTTTAACTCTCTTCTCGCTACGAAACTCCTCATTGACATCTTCCTTACAAACTCGTTGGGTAGGTTTCTAGAAGTGGTTTTCATAGCCTCTTCAACCTCTCTTATCATTTCAACCATAACTCTGAACTTTTCTGAAGAGATAGAAACGAGATTGTCATAGGAGTCATCGTCTTCACTGAGTGTGAGATGCTTTTCTACTACTCTAGCACCTAGACTAACAAAAGCAACTGGAAGAGATAGGGTTTTGGTATGGTCTGAAAAACCTACAAGTTTATGTTTACTGCTGTTTTCAAATTCTTTTCTAAATAGCATAAACTCCTTGATAGAGTAGTCACTGGGCTGTGAAGGATACCTTGAAACACAAAACATTATAACGAGTGGATTGTTAGCAAGAATTTTAGCATACCTTTTCACTTCTCTTATTTCACTGAAACCTGTTGAAAGTATAACTGGTTTGTTTGTTTTTGAAATCTTCATAAGCAGAGGTATGTAGTTTATATCAGAACTCGCAACTTTGAATACACTAACGTTCAAACTCTGAAGAAACTCAAAACTTTCAATGTCAAGCGGTGTCGCAAATGGAAGGATACCTAGACTTTTAGCATACTTGAAAATTTTATCATACTCCCCAAAAGGTATATAAACCTTCTTAAAAATTTCAACAGGGAGTCTAGATGATACTTCCTTAGGTAGATAATCTCCTTTTATGTAGAACCCATCTTTGGAGAATATCTGAAATTTAACAGCATCTGCTCCTACATCTTTTGCCGTATCTACCAACCTGTAAAGTTTGTCAATAGAACCATTATGATTTATCCCAATTTCCGCAACAACCATTACTTTGTTTAGTTTAAAAAGATCGTCTAATTCAAACATAGCAAGTATTGTTAATAACGAAATTGAAGTCTATCAAACTTTTTAAGATGGTAGTTAGCAAATTCTAGATTGGTAATGTTAATATTTACCTCACTATCTTAATTAGAACCGTTAAAATACCCTTCTTAACAAGTGTCTAGAAGGTTTAGTATGAAGCAAAGTTTCATAACTAGCGAATATTGTCTAGAACCAGGATGAGCAAAAGGTCTGGAATCTTGTCTAAAAAATATGTATAGGTTTTCACAGAGTAGTTTTTAAACACCTCTTTGTTTTCTCTTGTTGATCATAGTGTTGTATAGTTCTTTTACATCCATCTCAAGGTATCTTACTATTTCTCTTTCAATTTCATCGTAATCTTGTATGTCTTTGCCATTCGTTTTTTGGTATTTTTCAATCGTAGAACCAACTTTACGGTAGGCGTCTCTAAACGGAATGTTGAACTTCTCCATTACTGAAACTGCTATGTCAACGGAGAATATATCCTTTTTCATCTTTGAAAATACCGCATCTTCGTCAAAATGAATATATTCAACAATCTCTTCTAACACATCAAGTATTTTAGTTGTTTCGTTTATTGCTTCAATAATGGTTTCTTTTGTCTCCTGTAAATCCTTACTGTAGCCACTAGGAAGCGATGAAGTGATACTAATCGTTGAAACCAAGTATCCTAAGAGTTTCTTTGACTTGGCTCTCATAAGTTCAAAGACATCAGGGTTTTTCTTATGAGGCATTATACTACTACCAGTTGTTATCTCTTTCCCTAATTTAATGAAACCAAATTCATCTGACGAAAAGAGTATTACATCATTCGCAAATCTTGAAATATCACTGACAGTTGTTGTCAGTGCGAATATGACAAAACTTTCATACTTTCCACGAGTATTTTGAGCATAGATATGGTTTCGTATAAAGTCTGAAAATCCGAGAGCCTTTGTTGTGAAATCTCTATCAAGTTTGATTGGGAATCCATAACCAGCGGAGCTTCCTAAAGGGTTTCTGTCTATAAACTCAAGCAACGTACCTAATAGTTTTCTATCATCATCTAATGCTTCAGCAAACGAATTAATCCATGTATCTACGGTTGTCGGCATTGCTTGTTTTAAGTGAGTGTATCCTATAAGGGGCTTATCCAAGTAGGTGTCAGATAGATGTTTCAATTTCTGAATAAGGGATGTGAGTTTTTGAATAATCTGATTTATCTTATCCTTCTCGTAAAGCCTAAGTGCTGTCAGAACTTGATCATTTCTACTTCTTCCTGTGTGTATCTTTTTCCCTAAATCTCCTAGTTTTGATACAATATGATTCTCAATATAGGTGTGAATATCCTCATCCTCAACTTTCAAAGATGGCAGGTTTTCTCTGAAAGATTGTAGTAATTTTTCTAACTCTACCACTACTTTATCTCTCTCTTCATCCGAAAGTATGCCTATTTTATTCAACATCTTCACATGTGCTATTGTTCCAATGACATCATAAGTTGCAATTTCTCTGTCGTATATATAGTCCTTTCCTACTTCAAACTCCTCAACAATCTTGAGTATTCTACTTTCATCTTTCTCCCAGAGTTTCACATTCTACCTCCTAGCGCAAATTATAAAACGACTAGTAATGTATATTTTGAATGTGTTTATGCTAGAATTTATCTATTTGGAGACTGTAGCAGATATTCTTGTTATAAAACTAATTCTGTAATTCTAAACTCTTCCTTTTCCAATTCTTTTACACTTTTCCGAAATAGTAGTTGCAAACGTCTTTTAACTTACATTCTTTGCATCTAGGTTTTACTGGCTTACAGATGGTTTGTCCGAAAGCGACCATAAGGTGATTTATTTTTCCCCAATGCTCTTTTGGCAGGATTTTCATAAGTTCAAATTCCGTTTCCGTTGGATTTTTAGTTTTGACAAGACCAATCCTATTAGATATCCTATGGACATGTGTATCTACACAGATAGCATCCTTTCCGAATGCAACAGACAGCACTAGATTTGCTGTTTTTCTACCTACTCCTGGTAGTTTGAGTAATTCTTCCAATTCGGAAGGAACTATTCCATTGTATTTGTCAAGAATAATTCTGGATACTTCTTTGATTGTTTTTGCTTTATTTCTGAAAAAACCAACGGGGTAGATTAACTTTTCAAGTTTCTTGGTGTCTATTTTAACAAAGTCTTCTGGTGTCTTAAGGATTTCAAATAGTTTCTTTGAAGTTGGATAGGTTATATCATCTTTTGTTCTCAAACTCAGTATTGTTGAAATTAAAACCTGAAACGGTGTTTCTCCTTTTGAATTAACATACTTTTTTAACGGCGCATCCTCCTTCTCCCAAACTTCCTCAAGGAAGGCTAATATTCTACCAACTTTGTCTTCTACACTGTATTTAGAAGATATGATAACATTCTTACTTTCATTCATATATTCCGCTTACTATCTAGAAAAGCCAGATTCTATGTGTGTTTTAATGTTATGCCATACTTTTTTATCTTTCTTGAGAGTGTATTACGATGCATACCTAGAAACTTTGCAGTTTTTGAGATATTGAAATCATATTTTATCAGTGATGATACTATTATTTCTCTTTCACTTCTATGTATTTCTTGCTTTGGAATGTAACTCATAACGTAATCGTGTATCAAGTCAAGAGATATTACTCCATCTTCTGATAGCACGACTGCACGTTCCACAAAGTTTGACAGTTCTCTCACATTGCCCGGGAATGGGTAGTTCATTAAAAATTCTAGATAATCTTCATCTACTCTTTTAATGACTTTACCATTTCTCTTTGAAAACATATCTAAAAAATAGTAAAACAAAGGTAAAATATCCTCTTTTCTTTCCCTGAGGGGAGGTATATGTATTGATACAACATTTATCCTGAAGAATAGGTCCTCTCTAAAGTTTCTTTTTCTAACTTCTTCAAGGAGTTCTCTGTTAGTGGCTACTATGAGTCTTGCGTTTATAGGAATATAGTCTAGTCCACCTACTCTTATTATTTTCTTCTCTTCAATAGCCCTTAGTAGTTTTGTTTGAACTGATATAGATATTTCTCCTATCTCATCAAGGAACAGAGTCCCACCGTCAGCAATCTCAAAGAGACCCAATTTGCGCTTGTTAGCACCAGTGAATGCCCCTTTTTCATATCCAAATAATTCACTTTCTAATAATGTTTCAGGTATAGCAGCACAGTTTATACGGATAAAAGGGTTATCTTTTCGGTTGCTTAATTTGTGTATTACTTCAGCGAATAGTTCTTTACCAACACCAGTCTCGCCAGTTATCAAAACTAGAGAGTCGCTTTTTGCAATGCTAGTAGTTTTTTTAAATATATCAATTATTTTTTCCGATTCACCAACTATACCGAAAGACAACATAATTTTTTTAATATCTTCTTTGTTATCCTTCCTATGTATTACCATCGCAGGTTCAACTCCGATAACCATAAATATAAAGATGCTATACTTACACTTACAAGAGTTGTATTTTAAAGTTCATGAAGTGTTAATAGTTATTAACGAGTTTTTCAGAGTGTAGTTATTGTAGGTTAGCAGTATATAAGAAGTCAAATGCTTTCAAGTAGGAAGTCAGATGCTTTCAAGATACAATCTCCAGATTAATTAACCTAAAATTCACAGTCAAGAGTAGTTTCTTCTATCTGTATTGTAGTCCATATGTTGGAAATGGATAAATGTTCTTCTTGAGAAGAACCTAAAAGAGCTGGTATATGGTCAAATCTTGCGGCTAACAAATGCTATCTAAAACTGAAAGGGCGAATAAATGAAAAGTATGGAACCTTACTTGCTAGTTTAGAGGAAATTGTAATTTGTTGTCAAGATATTTTGAAAGTTTTAGAGATTAATTTTTAGGATTTAAAATAGGTTTATTAGATTAAAAGGAGGGGTTTATGGCTAAAGATAAAAAGTATGTATATTTTTTTGGTGAGGGTAAGGCTGAAGGAACTGGTAAGATGAAAGATATTCTTGGAGGTAAGGGTGCTGGTCTCGCTGAAATGACTAACATAGGATTGCCAGTTCCTGCTGGTTTTACTATATCTGCTGAGGTTTGTGACTACTATTACAAGAACGATAGGAAATATCCAGA
The DNA here is from genome assembly GCA_025061835.1 of Spirochaetota bacterium. NCBI lineage: Bacteria > Pseudomonadati > Spirochaetota > Spirochaetota bacterium. Next base: position 20,517 of record JANXAC010000006.1, on the reverse strand, counting down.
GGGGTTAGTTGAAGAGATAGAGGAACATCTCAAGAGACTTGAAAGTGTTACTGGTAAGAAGTTTGGAGATACAAAAAATCCGCTTCTTGTGTCGGTAAGGTCAGGTGCTGCGGTATCTATGCCTGGAATGATGGATACGATACTAAACCTTGGGCTTAACGATGAGAGTGTTGTTGGACTTTCTGAATTAACAAAAAATCCAAGGTTTGCTTACGATGCGTATAGAAGGTTTATCCAGATGTTTGGTGATGTTGTTATGGGAATAAGTAAAAGTGAGTTTGAACACGTGCTTGAGAATAAAAAGAAGCAGAGAGGTGTTAATTACGATAGCGAACTGACGGCTGATGACCTTAAGGAAGTTGTTAAGGAGTACAAAGAAATCTACAAAAAGCATAATCTAGAGTTTCCACAGGATCCTAGAAAGCAACTTGATATGGCTATTGAAGCAGTCTTCAAGTCTTGGATGAATGAGAGAGCAATAAAGTATAGGGAGATAAATGAGATACGAGGGCTTCTTGGAACTGCTGTTAATGTTGTTGAGATGGTCTTTGGTAATATGGGAGAGGACTCAGGAACTGGTGTTGGATTTACGAGAAACCCAAATAATGGTGATAAAGAATTCTACGCCGAGTTTCTACCGAATGCTCAGGGTGAGGATGTTGTAGCAGGTATCAGGACACCTATGAAGATAGATGAGTTAAAAAGAAGGCTACCCGAAGTGTATGATCAACTACTAAAAGTTGCGGAACTTCTTGAGAAGCACTACAAGGATGTTCAGGACATTGAATTCACTGTTGAGAGAGGCAAGTTATACCTACTACAGACAAGATCTGCTAAAAGAACAGGTCTTGCTGCTGTTAGAATAGCGGTTGATCTTGTAGAAGAAGGTATAATAACTGAAGAAGAAGCAATAAGTAGAGTTCAGCCGAGCCATATTGACCAACTCTTACATCCGATGATAGACCCATCTGAGAAGTATAGTGATAAAGTTATAGTAAAAGGATTGCCCGCTTCGCCAGGTGCTGCTACAGGACAGGTTGTTTTCTTCGCAAAGGATGCCGAAAAACTAGGTAAGGAAGGTAAAGATGTTATACTTCTAAGACCTGAGACTTCACCAGAAGATGTTGGGGGAATGCATGCATCAAAAGGAATACTTACAGCGAGAGGTGGTCTTACATCTCACGCAGCAGTTGTGGCAAGAGGTATGGGTAAACCATGTATCGTAGGATGCGAAGATCTAATAGTTGATGAAAAACAAAGGGTCGCTAAAACGAAGGACGGAAAGTATACCATAAAGGAAGGAGACTGGATTACAATTGACGGTAAGACTGGTGAGGTGATACTCGGGAAACTAAAGCTTATAAAAGGTGAGATAACGGGATACTTTGCTAAATTTATGAGCTGGGTTGATAAGCATAGGAAGATAAAGGTGAGAGCAAATGCGGAAACACCTGAAGATGCCAGAAAAGCAAGAGAATTTGGTGCAGAAGGTATAGGACTTGCTAGAACTGAACATATGTTCTTTGGACCTGAAAAGGAAAGAATACTCTACTTTAGGAGCATGATAATATCTGATACTTATGAGGATAGAGTAAAAGCACTTGAGAAACTAAAGGAATTCCAGAGAAGGGATTTTGAGGAACTACTTGAGATTATGGAGGGACTACCTGTAACGATAAGGCTACTTGATCCACCACTCCACGAGTTTCTACCGCACGAGGAAGAACAGATGAAAGAGGTGGCGAAAGAGTTAGGTGTCTCGGTTGAGAAGATAAAAACAAGGTATGAACAACTCAAGGAATTTAACCCAATGCTTGGCTTTAGAGGAAGTAGGCTTGCAGTTGTGTATCCAGAGATATATGAGATGCAGATAAGAGCGATATTTGAAGCCGCTTCAAATCTTAAGAAGAAAGGAAAGAACATAATACTTGAGATAATGCTACCTATAATAAGTGAGGTTAAGGAGTTTGTATGGGTTAAGAGGAGACTTGAGAAGGTTGCTAAGGAGACTATGGAGAAGCAAGGTGTTAATGTTGAATACACATTTGGAACGATGATAGAAGTACCAAGAGCAGCGCTTACTGCTGATGAGATAGCAAAGGAAGCTGATTTCTTCTCGTTTGGAACTAACGACTTAACACAGATGACATTCGCATTCTCAAGAGATGATGTAGGTAAGTTCATTGATGCATACAAGAATACTAACATTCTTGAGGATGACCCATTCAAAACACTTGATGTGAAAGGTGTTGGGGAACTCATAAAGATAGGTATACAGAAAGGTAGAAAAGTTAAACCAAATCTTAAGGTAGGTATATGTGGTGAGCATGGAGGAGACCCAAGGTCTATACACTTCTGCTATGAAGTAGGTATGGATTATGTTAGCGCTTCACCTTACAGAGTTCCTATAGCAAGGCTTGCAGCAGCACAAGCAAGTGTAGCAGATAAGAAAGGTTTGACAGCAGATTAGTACCTATTCTAGCAATCTTTAAGTCATGATAAAATACTAGTTTGATCAAAACTTACAAAAATAACAGAATTTGTAGTGGTGACTTTGTTCTAATTTTATCTAATAGATTAACCGAATATGGATTTGCTGCTTGCTAATGTAACGACGAAAGTAGATTATACTATTGATACAAGCAATTATCTGTAAATATGTATTCGTTTTTGTTCTTTCATCAGGTTATATGTTGTATGAATTCCATGAATAATTGGTTTGTGTTGTTTATATAAGTTAGTGTTTTCTTAAAGTAAGATTGTCTTTTGGTTTAAATTGAATTACAGATAGATAGTTTTTTAAACTCAAGGTTATTGGAGGAAGTATGAATTTCCCTAAAAAGACAATTGTTATATGTTCTTTGCTATTATTAATATTTGTAGGATTAGTAGCAGTTCCTGTGATAATTTCAGGTAAAACTTTTTATGGTATAGATGGGAATATAGGAATTATAAAAGTCAGTTCTGAGAGTATGTGGAAGTTTCAGAACGAAAGGTGGTATAACAATTACCTTCTTGGTTTTCCTCTTGGAGTAACGCTTGTGTTGAGTAATCTTATTGGTGGGATTATAGGCTATGAGTTAGTTCCTGTTTTTGATGTTATTCTCTACATAGTTATTTCCTTTTTAGGAATGTATATATTTCTGAGAAGTTCAGGACTTACAGTTTGGGCTTCTATATTTGGAGGAACATCTATATCTCTTACTACTGCTGGTATTCTTACAGTGCTAGGTGGTCATATAAATGGGTCTCTCTCATTTCTAATACTATCTCTCGGAATAGTGAGGTATATATATTCAAATCAACTACCTCTTTTCAAACTACTATTATTAACGATAATATCGGGAATATCTCTAGGTATAGCATTCTTTGACACTCAGAGGACGATATACTTTGGAATGGTTCTTGGAGCATACATAATATTTCTGACGTTCGTAAGAGTTGGTAAATTAAAAAATTTCTTGAGGTTAGAGAAAGTTGAGTGGCTTAGAATATTAGGAGTTCCTATTATTATATTTTTGGTTTTTCTGATATTCTCAATGAATACTATAACTGGCTTCTTTGGGCTGGTTCAGGCAGAGCAGTTGGGTGTTAAGAAGGATGACCCTGAGTCAAAGTGGAGATTCTTAGTTCAATTTTCAACTCCCCCTGAGGAGATATTGAATTTTGTAATTCCCGGTATGTTTGGATACTTTTCTGGAGATGCTAATCTACCTTACTGGGGGCGAGCAGCACAGGATTTTGACTACGAAAAAACTAAACAAGGTATGAGAAACTTCAGACTAGGAATAGATCAGTATGTTGGAGTGTTCGTAGTTCCTTTTATACTATTATCTTTACTATTTTTCAAATACTGGGATGGTGATAGAAAAAAACAGTTTATATTCTGGGGTATTGTTGCTATAATCGCATTTTTACTTGCTATAGCACGCTATTTCCCAACACTGTTTTGGCTACTAATTCAGATACCCTTTATGGATAGGTTCAGAGTTCCTGGTAAGTGGATAGATGTCTTCACAATATCAATAATAATACTATCCGCTTTTTCGTTTGATTCTTTTATAAGAAATCTAGGACAGAGAACTAAAGAAAATAGGCTTGTTATATACTCTCTCTTAATCTACTCTGGTGTATTATTCCTGATATATCTAATTCTTTCAGGACTAAAATCCGAAATATCTCTGTATTTCACGACTGTGGAACAATATGACTATACAATTTCCCAGAGGATAAGTGAAAACATAGCAAATTCTTTTGGAAATGCTTTTATATTCATATTCCTTGGAACATTGGTTTTGTATCTGCTAGAAGTTCTATCATCCAAAGGTTTTGCACTGGAAGAGAAATTTTCAGTCAAGTCTCTTGTTAGCGATGTGGTATTTGTAGGTTTCATAATCATAGTTTTCATAAATATGTTTATCATAGTTAGACCGATTTTCAAACAGGTTGACCCTTATAAACTATATTCAGAAACAGAATTAGTTAAGTTTATGAAGGAGAAAACACGGGATGAGCAGACTAGGTTTGTGTTTTACTCAGGGTTAGCAAACCATTATCTTACATTCTTGTTTCCTTATCATAACCTAGAGTCAATACAAACGATACCACAGTCAAGGTTATCAGAGGAATACACAAGGTTTCTACCTATAGTATCATCCTTTAACTTTGATATTATGGCCAAGTATGGGACTGGATACTTTATAACAGAATTACCGCCAACGCATCAGGTTTTCCTTCAACTTCCTAATCTTACTTACTACACGAATATTGTCTCAAAAACATATCTTTCTGAAGAACAGCCGTCCATAACTCATTCAGTTTATGTTTATAAGATAACCAACACCCTACCTCGTTTTTATATGACACCAAACTACATAAAGTACAACGGACAGATAGAGATGGTTTTGATGTTGCCAATTGATGTTTTAAGAAGTAGTGTTCTAATAACCAACGATATTACAAACTTTACCCCATCGCAAAACTTTGCTTATAACATCACAGTTGAAGAGTTTTCATCAGACTATGCGAAATTAAGGATATCAAACTCTGACAAAGGTTTTCTTGTATTCAATAGCTACTACCATCCTAAATGGGAATGTTATGTGGATGGTCAAAAGAAAGAAATTATGAAAGCAAATTATCTTGTTCAAGCAGTGTATATAGATACACCTGGTGAGCATACGGTTGAGTTTAGGTTCAATTCCTTCTCTCCATTTGCAGTAATACAATTTGTGTTGTTAGGTGTGTTTTTAGTATCACTACCGCTGTTAAGGTTTGTTAAGAAGTGATAGGTATTCTATTACCCTTCGCATTTAGGAATTTTGAGTAACTATTAAGATTAGCATTGTTTTCATAATTCCAAAATAGACCATGATAGAAATAATGATCTAAACCAAGTTGTGAATTTTATGCCTTACCTAATATCTTCTATTCTTTTGATAAGAACTTGTTTTTACATTTATAATTAGGTTTATGATGGTATCCGATATGAAAGTTGATGTTAAACTAGACAGAATAAAGGGATCTATACTTGACACACCTAATACTATATCAAGGATACTTTCGGAGAGAGGATACGAGTGCTATGTGGTTGGTGGTGTAGTCAGGGATCTGGTAATAAAAGGAACTATATCAGAAAATGCTGACTGGGATCTTGCTACTTCTGCTACACCTGAAGAAGTTATGAAAATATTACATAGTAAGAGGTTTAAGGTTATTCCAACAGGTATTAAGTATGGAACTGTTACTGTAATTAATGAAGGCAAAAATTATCAGATAACAACATACAGGTTGGATAAGGAATATACTGACTTTAGGCATCCTTCGGAAGTTGAATTTACGAGGGATATAAAGGAAGATTTATCCAGAAGAGACTTCACAATAAACGCAATGGCTCTTAATCTCATAACTGGAGAATTTATTGACTTGTTTGGTGGAGTTGAAGATATTAAGAACAGAGTTATAAGGACTGTTGGAGATCCTGACCAGAGGTTTGAAGAAGATGCATTAAGAATGCTCAGAGCTTGTAGATTTGCTTCAAAACTTGAGTTTAGGATAGAAGAAAACACGCTTTCTTCCATACGGAGAAAAGCAGAGAATATAACAAAAATCTCTCCAGAAAGGATCAAAGATGAGATTGTGAAGATGATGATATCTGATAAACCTTCAATAGGTATTGAATACATGAGAGAGACAGGACTGCTTAAGTATGTGCTCCCCGAACTTCAAGAATGTTATGGTGTTAGTCAGAATATTTACCATAAGTATGATGTATACTATCACTCTCTTATCACTTGCGATACATTATCAAGTTTTCTTAAGGATGTGAAAGATGAGAAAAGAATATATCGTCTCAAGTTGGCAGGTCTTCTTCACGACATTGCTAAACCTGTTACAAAGCAAGAAGTTTTTGAAAATGGTATTGAAGTCTCAACATTCTACAATCACGAGGTTGTAGGTTCAGGTATCGCTAAAAGGATACTTAGAAGGTTAAGGTTTAGCAATGATGACATTGACTATATAACTCGTCTTATAAGGAATCACATGTTCTACTATACAGATGAATGGACAGACAGTGCAGTTAGAAGGTTCATAAGGAATGTTGGATTTGATATAATGGAAGACCTTTTCATACTTAGGGAAGCAGATAGGATTGCGAGCGGTAAGCGAAAACCAGGTAGTGCGTCTATACAGAAACTTAAAGATAGAATACTCAAGATAATAGAAGAAGACAATGCATTGAGTCTCAAGGATTTAGAGGTAGATGGATATGACATAATGAGAACATTGAACATACCCCAGGGACCACTTGTAGGTAAGATACTAAATGCTCTTCTACAAGTTGTTATTGAGGACCCATCTAAAAACAAAAAAGAAATACTCCTAGAAATAGCGAAAGAAATATACCAATCGAATAGTTAAAGTCTGTTAGGTTTGTTATCTCCTTAACTACGTTTTAATCTTTGTGAATGTGATTTTTATAGAGAAGGTCCTAGAAGGGTTTCTGTTTTACTAGCTATGTGTGTTATATAATCTACAATAAAATATAGATACGATGCGGTTATGTAAGTTCGTCGGTTATCAGCAAGGTCTAAAGTTCATAATTTAGTCGTAGTTTGTCTTTTGTTTATAGTTCCGTTCAGGAATAGGCAAATTCTTAAAAGGCACTTGAGATAAGTATAAGGTTAAATTTGGAGGCAAAGAAATGATATATGGATTCAAAGTTAGTGAGTAGTTAGAGTAAGAATGCTTACTGTTTATCTAACAGAAGTTAGAATTTATCAAATAGATTCCTTGACTGTTTTGTTTTTTTGATACTAAAGTCTTTATGTTGTTATGAGAGTGTTAATAAGTTATTTAACTTTAAACTTTTACGACTGTTTTCTGTGTTCCTAAAACTTCGTCAGGATGTGCTATTCTACCCATTATTGCTGAGGCTGCTGCTACTGCGGGGCTTGCAAGATACACTTCACTAGTTGGATCTCCCATTCTACCTACGAAGTTTCTATTTGTTGTTGAGACTGCTTTTTCACCTTTTCCAAGTATTCCCATGTGTCCGCCAAGACAAGGACCACAAGTAGCCATTGTTACAACAGCACCCGCTTCCATAAATATGTCAATCAAACCTTCTTTCAAAGCCTTGTAATAGACTACTTGTGTAGCAGGAGTGATTATACACCTTATCTCAGGGTGAACCTTTCGTCCCTTCAGTATCTCTGCTACTATTCTTAAATCCTCTATCTTTGCGTTTGTGCAGGACCCAATGAATACCTGATCTATCTTGACATGAGTAGCATCAGAAACATTCCTACAATTTGAGGGTAGGTGAGGAAAAGCAACCTGTGGTTCTATCTTTGAAACATCGTATTCTCTTATATCTGCGTAATCAGCGTCAGGGTCTGATTTGTAGATCTTATATTCTCTCTTAGCCTGATTCTTTATATAGTCTATTGTCTTGTCATCAGGTTCTATTATTCCGGTAGTAGCACCTGCTTCTATTGCCATGTTCGTCATTGTCATACGAGATTCAAATGACATCTCTTTTACTGTTTCGCCCGTAAATTCCATAGCCATATACAGTGCTCCATCTACTCCTATGTCTGCTATGGTGTAGAGAATTAGGTCTTTTGATGATGTCCATCTTCCCATTTTACCATAGTATATAAACTTCATGCTTCCTGGAACTCTAAACCATGTTTCACCCGTTATCATAGCGTATGCAATATCAGTTGAACCCATGCCTGTTGCGAATGCACCTAATGCGCCTAGCGTGCAGGTATGAGAGTCTGCTCCAACTATAACGTCACCTGGTAAGACTAGTCCTTCTTCAACAAGTAGTGTGTGTTCTATGCCTACCTTACCAATCTCGTAGAAGTAGGGTAGTTTGAGCCTTCTAGCAAATTGTCTTAATATGTTTATCTGATCTGCACTTTTTATGTCCTTAGCAGGTGAGAAGTGGTCTGGTATTAAAGCTACTCTTTCTTTGTCAAACACATCTTCAGCACCAGATTTTTCAAACTCCTCTATTGATAGAGGTCCTGTAATGTCATTGCTGAAACAAAAGTCAACTTTCGCTGTTATTATCTCACCAGGTTCAACATACTCTCTTCCAACGCTTCCATCTTTGTTTATAGCATGATCTGCTAATATTTTCTGGGCTATTGTCATTCCCATACCTTACCTCCAAAATATACTTGTATATGATAAAAGATATGCAAGTAATTTAGAAATTTCAAGAACACAACTAAAATAAAATCTGAGATTTACAACTAGGTTGAAGTTTCTTCTTTCCCTTAAGCAACGTAGAGAAAAACACTACACTTACTTCAATACCAAATTTATGACTATATCAACAAAAGATGTCAAAATAATGAACAGATCAGAGGTTCTGCTTTTGTAGTTGCGTAAGTAGAAAGGTAAAGGTGAGGTTAAGTAAAATTGATGTCAATTGGAGGTGATTATGAAAGTTTATTATGACAATGATATTGATCTAGAGATAATCAAGAAGAAAAAGGTTGCAGTGATAGGTTATGGTAGTCAAGGTTCTGCACATTCACAAAACCTTAGAGATAGTGGAGTAGATGTTGTTGTTGGATTGAGGAGTGGTTCTAAAACCGAGGAGGAGGTCAAGAAAGCAGGTCTTAAGACGATGGATATTGAGAGCGCTTCAAAATGGGCTGATGTTATCATGATACTTACACCTGATGAGACTCAGCCAGAGATATATGAGAAGTATATAAAAGATAACCTCTCTGAAGGTAAGATGTTAATGTTTGCTCACGGGTTCAATATACACTATAATCAGATTGTTCCGCCTTCTAATATTGATGTTGCGATGGTTGCTCCGAAAGGACCAGGAATACTAGTGAGACAACAGTATGTTGAAGGAAAAGGTGTTCCATCTTTGGTAGCAGTTCATCAAAACTATACAGGTAAAGCAAAGGAGATTGCTCTTTCTTATGCAAAAGCAATCGGTGGTTCCAGAGCAGGAGTAATTGAAACAACATTCAAAGATGAAACTGAAACAGACCTCTTTGGAGAACAGGCTGTTCTGTGTGGTGGTGTCGTCCATCTTATGGCTGCAGGCTTTGAAACACTCGTTGAAGCAGGATATCCGCCGGAGATGGCCTATTTTGAGTGTATCCATGAAATGAAACTGATTGTTGATCTGATATATCAAGGGGGAATATCAACGATGAATAGTTTTATCAGCAACACAGCAGAATACGGTGAATATGTATCAGGACCTAAGGTTATAACCGAGGAGAGTAAGAAGAACATGAAGAAAATTCTAGAAGATATACAGACAGGTAGGTTTGCAAAAGACTGGATACTAGAGAACAAGGCAGGAAGACCTCACTTTAGCAAGATGAGGGAAAAATGGGCAAATCATCCTGTTGAGGAAGTAGGTAAGAAGTTAAGAGCAATGATGCCTTGGATTGTTCCACCTACCAAAAGAAAAGCATAGCATTAACTTAAGCTATTGATTTTGTGTTTAATACTACTCTCTCTGTATCCAAAGCTATAGCAAGTTCCTCGTTTGTTGGCATAACTACGACCTTGATTTTTGAACTAGAGGTAGATATTATACCACTTTGACCCCTGATGGTTCTATTGTTCGCTTCATCGTCTATCTCTATCCCAATGTTTTCAAGACCACTCAAAACCTTTTTTCTAGTAAGAGGAGAGTTCTCACCAACACCAGCAGTAAATACTATTCCATCTACTCTGCCAAGCATGAAGAAATAAGCTCCTATGTATTTCCTTATCCTATTACAATACATATTAAACGCTAGAACTGCTCTTTCGTTGCCTTTCTCATACTCCTCTTCTATAATCCGCATATCGTTTGATAGACCAGTTATACCCAAGATCCCGCTTTCTTTATTCAGGATTCTATCCATCTCAGATGTTGAGATGTTTTCTTTATCCATTATGAACAGTGGAATACTAGGATCAATATCACCACTTCTAGTTCCCATTATAAGACCTTCTAGAGGAGTAAAACCCATTGATGTGTCGTAAGATTTACCATTCCTTACAGCAGTTATACTAGCACCATTACCAAGATGACAAGTTATGAGGTTGATATTATCAATGTTTATTCCTAAAAGTTCTGCAGTTTTTTGTGTTACATATCTATGAGATGTTCCGTGAAAACCGTATTTTCTTATTCTGTAGTTCTCATAGTATTTGTATGGTATAGCGTAGAAGTAATTATCTGGTGGTATAGTCTGATGGAATGCAGTATCAAAAACTGCTACCTGTGGTATGTCCTTAAGTATCTCCTGACATGCTAGAATACCTATTAGATTTGGAGGATTATGTAAAGGAGCGAGTTTTCCAAACTCCCTGATATATTCAATAACTTCTTCGTCTATCAAAACACTTTCAAAGAACTTGTGTCCTCCGTGAACAACTCTGTGTCCAATTGCTTCAACTAATAGGTTATTAGTTGTTATTATTTTAACAACAATACCTATTGCTTCCTTATGATCTCTTGCAAGGACATCCTCCTTAAACTTCTCTCCGCCAAGAGTATAGGTATTGGTAGCCCCTATGTTGCCAACCCTATCAACGAGTCCTTTCAAAAGAACATCTTGACTATTAGTGTCAATAAGTTGATACTTCAGTGAAGAACTACCCGAGTTTATAACAAGTATTTTCATACTGATACTAATTCTAAAAAATTTATAATAACTCTTTCAAAACGATTTGATTAAAGTTTGGTTAAGAGTTTAGTATTTTTGTCAGCGATTTGTTGGGTTTAATGAAGGTGGTTATTCCTGTTAGATTAAGTACGAGTGTGAGATTTAAAGCAGAAACAAAAACACCAAATCATTTGATCAAAATTCTATTCCAGATGGCATTGAAACAAGATTGAAGAGATTGTTTTATGCAAACTCAACAGCATTGAAGTCAATAAACTGCTCAAACATCGTGTATAGCCTATGTAGTATTGATAGCCTGTTATCCCTAATCTTTGTATTCTCATCCATCACAAAAACCTTTTCAAAAAACCTGTGGACTGGTTCTCTAAACTCAAGAAGAGTGTTTAGAACATCCTCATAGTTCTTTTCTCTCATCATCCCAGTTACTATGGTTTCCTTTGAAGTAATAAGAGAGTAAAGCAATTTCTCTTCGTCTGTGAGTATAGATGTATCCACAGGTTGAGGTGATGTGAATTTTGCCTCGGATAGAATGTTCCTTATACGCTTGAACAGTACTGCTACATTTACGAACTCGCCCCTATCTCTAAACAGGCTAACCGTTTTTACTCTTAAATACGCATCGTAAGGGTTAGTTGTAGTTTTAATGGTTGCTTCAACTTCATCAGTCTTAAAGCCCATCTCCTTGAGAAAACTCTTTAGCCTCGTGCTCACAAATGTTCTTATGTCATCTTCTATTATCTCATACTCTCTATTGAAGAACTCTTGGTAGATACTCTTTGCACTCTCAAACACCTCTACTATATCAAAGTCTAGTGATTTATTTATAAGCATTCTTGAAATGCCTAACACTTGTCTTCTTAATCCGTAAGGATCGCTTGAACCTGTTACCTTCTTGCCAGCAGAGTAGAGAGAAAACAGATTATCAAGCTTATCAACAATTGAAACAACCGTTCCTCCAAATGTTGATGGAAGTTCGTCATCTGCAGAGACTGGCTTATAATGTTCCTTTATGTAGTTTGCGACATTATCGCTTTCTTTGAAGATAAGCGAGTAATGATAGCCTATGATACCTTGAAGTTCTGGAAATTCATAGACGACACCAGTTGTCAAATCAAACTTACATATACTTGATGCTCTCACTATCTCATCCCTAACATCACTTACACCAAGTTTGTCCAAGACTATCTCTGATAATTTTCTCATTCTACCAAGTTTATCATATACTGTCCCAAGTCCTTCAAAGAAAATGAGTTCTTTAGTCTTGTTAACGAAAAAGTCAATTGACTTCTTTGTATCCTCTTCATATAGAAACTTTCCGTCGTTGAGCCTTGCAGATATTACCTTTTCATTACCTTTTATGATGTTATCATTCGGAATTGTATTTGTAATTATTAGAAACTTGTTTGTTAGTTTACCTTCTTTGAGAAGTGGTATAAACTTTTGTTTTTCTACCATCTCGGATATGAGTATCTCGCTAGGAACGCTCAAAAAATCCTCACTGAACGAACCAACTGCACATTCAGGATACTCAACGAGGTTTGTAATCTCCTCAAGTAGTTCTTTAGATAAAACGGCATCAAGTTTTAGTCTTGACTTGAATTCTTCAACTTTCTCAAGTATTATTCTTTTCCTCTTCTCTGGTGATGGTATAACTTTACCCTTCGTTTCTAGGAGTTTTTCATAGTCTTTTGGATCATTGATTGCAACATTCTCTCCTATAAACCTGTGTCCATAGGATAGATTGGAAGATTTCACTCTCGCTATCTCAATATCAATGACCTCACTTCCGAAAACACAAACGATCCATCTTATCGGTCTTACGAATTGATAATCTATATCTGACCAACGCATAGTTTTTGGGAATTCAAGAGTTTTCAGTGCTTTCGGTATCTCGTTTTTCAGGATTTCCTTTGTATCAATACCTTTCTGTATTCCTTCAAAGAATATAAACTCCTTATCTCCTTCCTTCAAAACTTTCAATTCACCTTCCATTGACGAGACAGAAGATAAGAAGCCTTTGAGTGCTTGAGTCGGCTGTCCGTCATTAGTGTATGCCAGATTTTTTGAAGGACCCTTTTTGATAACCTTCCTATCACTCTGCTTTTCATCAAGTTCTTCTATCAGAACTCCAAGCCTTCTTGGTGTTGAGAATGTTTTTAAACTTGAATAGTTTAGGTTGTAATTGGATAGCATTTGCTTGAAAAATGCTTCAAATTGCTTGTGGGTTGATGCTAGGTAAGTATGGGGTATTTCTTCAACGCCTACTTCAAGTAAAAAATCTCTTGCCATCTCAAACTCCAAACTAGACCTTAATTATCAAAGTCTCTTTTACATCCTTTCAAAGTGTTTGATAAGTTTAGAAACATAGTTTAACTTATTTATAATCCTTACGGTGTAGAGGACAAGATGGTAGCGGTAAAACTTGAGGGAGTTGATAAATATTTTGGTGATTTTAAAGCGCTTGATGGGGTTTCGTTTGAGATAGAGGAAGGTGAAATAATAGGATTTCTTGGGCCGAATGGTGCGGGTAAAACAACTACTATGAGGATCATAACCTGCTTTATGGAGCAAACTTCTGGAAAGGTGAGTGTTTATGGACTTGACAACATCGCACAAAAAGATGAGATAAAGAAAATAATCGGCTACCTTCCTGAGCAACCACCGTTGTATCCAGAACTTTCAGTTGAAGAATACCTTTACTTTGTAGCGGAGATAAAAGACGTGCCAAAAGATAGGATAAAAAAGCGAGTAGATGAGGTTGTAGAACTTGTTGGACTTAAAGAGAAGAGAAATTTTCTCATATCACATCTATCAAAGGGGTATAGACAAAGAGTAGGGATAGCACAAGCAATAATACATAATCCTAAACTACTCATACTTGACGAACCAACCATCGGTCTTGACCCTATACAGATTATTGAAGTGAGAGAACTCATAAAGTCGTTATCACAGTTGGAAAAGAGAACGATAATACTCTCAACACACATCTTACAGGAAGTTAATTATGTATGTCAGAGAGCAATAATAATAAATCGTGGTAGGATAGTTAATGATATTCCTATAAGACCATCAGATAAAAGATATTATATTATAAAACTAAAGTCTCCGATTGAGAGAGTTGAAATAGACTTTCAAGACATCTCTATTCTGCCGAATGGGATAAGAGTTTGTGTAAGTAATGAGGATGAGTTAGAAACTATCGTTAGACAACTAGTATCTCAAAATATGATACCTATTGAGATAACACCACTGACTACAGAGATAGAGAAGATATTCGTTGAGTCAGTGTATTCTTAATCTTTGTCGTAGATGTTTCTAAAGGTTCTATTCCCAGTCCTTGCAGTTATAGTTATATCCTACATAGTATCCAGGTACAAGAAGATAGGTGCTTATGAATTGAGTGTGCTTGCGATATACATACTCACACCCGCCCTAATATTGAGATCTTTTGATATGTATGGAGATTTGCTTCTAGGTAATATTGCTATAACAACTATTCATCTAGTTATTCAAGCAATTGTTATGTATCTTTTGTCTTCTTTGGTTTCTAGAATGATGAGACTATCTAGAAGGTCAAAGTATGCGTTTATAATCATGTCATTCTTGCCTAACACGGGTAATATAGGAATACCTGTTATTGAACTCTACCTTGGCACTAAAGCGAGTAGTTATGCTACTCTCATACTTGTGATAACTTCAATAATGACACAGACCTACTGTGTTTATCTTGCTTCAAGAGGTGTTCATAGTAGGGGTAATTCCCTTAAGGATGTTCTTACATCCGTAAAAAACATTCTTTCACTGCCGCTTATCTATGTTTTCCTAGTTGGTATTGCACTATCCGTTGCTAATATCAAACTACCTTTTTTTCTGAAAGACCCTATCTATGGTGTTGGTTTTTCTGCTTTGATACTAGGTCTTATACAGTTAGGTGTTGTTTTGGGTAGAGTTAGGATAAGACTTATCCCTATTAATTTTGTTATTATTACGGGTTTAATGAAACTGATAGTTTCTCCTATAGTTGCTTTCGGTATCGCATACATACTAGGGGTAAGTGGAACGGAATTGAAAGTAATTATACTTCAGTACGCTATGCCTTCTGCACTATACTCTAGTATAATAGCATCGTTTTTCAAACTAATACCTAGAACAGTAGGTGTGTCTGTGTTCTTTTCAACAGTAGCTGGCTTCCTTACTCTATATGCTTTGATTGAAATACTATCTCTATTCTAAAAATTAGAGATTCCCGTCGTATAGAATAATTTATGTCAAGTCTTCTGATAGTCCTTATCTCTTCTTTCCGAAGAAGAAGGTAAGCATTTCAGGTAGTTGTTCAGCCCAGGTTGCCTCGTTATGTCCCTTGTTGGTTGATATTAGATAGTAAAGATTTTCCTTCTCCTTCCAACCTCTACTTACTAAAGCGTTATGCATCTTCTCTGTTTCTTTTACAAACATAGCGTCTATGTCCGTTGTCCCACAGGATAGGAATATCTTAAGGTTAGGTTTCTGTGGTAGTTTTTGTTCTATGAGGTAGTCAAAAACCTTGTATGGCTTTTGCTGGAACTGTGGTGAGTTTGTTGGATAGTGTCCTCCAGATAGAGAACCTACAAGACCGAATTTGTCGGGATGGTTGAACGCAATGTAAAGAGAGACACCAGCACCAAAACTTGAACCTGCAACTGCAGTATTATCTCTTCCTTTCTTCACTCTAAAGTTTGTCTCAACGAAAGGCATGACCTCATTCACAACGAAATCCATATAAGCAAGTGATTTGTTCTGATTTTCAATGACAAGTTGTTTTTGTGTTTCACTAACTTGCATACCATACAAGGTTGAGAACCCTACATACTCTTTTGGTCTTTCACCAGAGTTGGCTATTCCTACCACTATCACTGGTTCAATCTTACCTTCATTTACCAGTTTTTCAATGATTGTATTAACCTTCCATCCCCCAAACGGTAGTGAATTACCATCCCATACATTCTGACCATCCTGCATATACAAAACTGGATAGGACTGCTTTGAAGAGTGATAGTTAGGTGGTAGATATATCCATAACTTCCTCTTTTCAAGTTTAGATATCTGTGTTTTAGGTTCTATGTCGTAAGTTATTATCATACTGTCATTGGTGTCTTTACTTACCTTATTCATAACAAGATCCCTTCTGAATGATATAACTCTATTGTAAGGATCGTTAAAAATCCTTCTTGAAGTCTCTGAAAATATTACTCTAAACACATATTCAAAGGACTTGATGCTACCAAAGTTAGTCTTAAACATGAATAAATCACTTGCACCGACTCTGCTCATAGTATTAGTTGAAAACTTCCCATCCAAAAACAGTATTATCTCAACTCCTTCTGGTGATTTACCTCTTGATTGAAAGTAAAGGAATGTTATATCATCACCTTTCACAATTGGTAGGCTAATGTTTGATAGAAAATTACTCACAAGAGTGTTGGCACCTATCCTATCTTGGATATTGCTTAAATTCCTTATAAACTCATCCACATTAGCAAAGATATGGTTCATCCAGACTACAAGAAATAGTATTGTTAGTTTTGTTTTCATAGTACAACCACTTATAAACTATCTTGCTGTTGGAATAAATATCTCTTTATTTTTCTGGTTGAGGTTTTCGGAAGTTCTTCTGTTAGTATCTTATAGGATTTTATCTTTTTGTAATCTGGCAATTTCGTATTGAGTTCTTTCACAACGCCATCTATTATCTTTTCTATGTCTTCGTAAGAAATCTTGTGAGCAGGAGTTTCCTTCTCAAACTCTATGTAATTGAAGTCAGGAACTATATATGCGAATACTTCTTCACCTATTGCTTCGTCCTTGCTTATCTTTTTACCTATTACTAGACTCTCAAGGATATATGGAGATTCGTTAAGTTTTTCTTCTATCTCTTCAGGATAAACATTTTTCCCGCCGTGAGTCACTATAACATTCTTTATCCTACCAGTTATATAAACATATCCTTCTTCGTCAATGTATCCTAGGTCTCCTGTTTTGAGGTATCCATTAACAAGTGTTTCTTGTGTAGCTGTTGGGTTCTTATAATATCCTACCATAACATTGGGTCCTTTTATTAGGATTTCACCTATACCATCTTTGTTAGGAGCGTCTATGGTAATTTCAACACCCGGGATTGGCTTTCCTACGGACTTGTTCTTCGGTTTATCATAAGGATTGAGTGTAGCAACTGGAGCACACTCTGTAAGTCCATAACCTTGAAGTATAGTGAAACCCATTAGTTCCATAAGATTTGCAACTCTTTCGGGCAGTGGTGCTGCACCAGATATGAATAGTTCTATAGTTGAGAGACCTGCTTTCTTCCTTACCAGAGATAAAAATCTCCCACTGAGTTTGTTGTTCTTTGTTATACTTCGTGATATTGTGGCTAGAGCAAATAGTGTTTTGACAAAAGCTTTTAAAAATACTCCGGATCGTTCTATCTTCCTTATTATACCATCAGCTATCTTCTCTAGGAAGAGTGGAACGACTAGCATCTTATTTATCTTGTTTCTTGAGATCAATTCCAGAACAACCTTTGGGTTGAGGGCAGGTGAGTATAGTATTGAAGTACCTCCATGTAGTGCTGTGTAAAGTCCTGCTGTTGATTCATAAGTATGGTTAAGAGGAAGTATTGAAAGCAATCTGTCAGTAGGCTTTATTCTAGCGAGAGGTGGTAATACTGTTAGTTCAAACATTATATTCCTATGAGTTAACATTACACCCTTTGACAAACCAGTAGTTCCAGAGGTATATACAATCTCAAAAAGGTCATCCGGGGATACTTCGTTGTATTTTTTTATTACCTTGTCAGAATACTCTTCAATTATCTTCCTAAGAGATGTTTGATTCTTTTTCTTTGGTTTCTCATCAATCATTATAACATAGTAGTTATCAAAGTTTATCTCGTCCTCTAGGGTTGAATACATCTTTTGAGACACGAATACTACCTTACTTTCTGAATGTTCAAGTATCATCTTTATCTCATTCGGCGACATTCTGACGTCCATAGGAACTAAAACAAAACCATTATAGACGGTTCCTAACGCACATAATCCCCACTCCGCTCTGTTTTCAGAGATTAAAGCGACTTTATCACCTTTCTTGAGTTTGAGAACATTTGAAAGATAATACGATATGCACTGAGCGTATTTCTTTATATCCGAGTAAGTATACCAGATGTATTCTTCAAGGTTGTCTTCCGAAACAGGCATACCAAGGGCTCTTTTGTCTTGGTATTTTTCTGCTATGTAATCAACGAATTCTCTGGCGTTAAGGAATTTTATATCGGGTTCAACACTTGCTATGCTCATAACTTACCTCCTTATTCGGAGGATATTCTAAAAATTTTCATTTCAACTATCAAGAGGCGAAGAGTGTGTTCAAAAAATGTATGTAATGCTTGTGAATACTTGTGATTCTGAAGGATATCTCTTTGCAAGTGTTGTAAAAACACCAAAAACAAAAAATTTTTACCCCTACCCCATCAAACATTATACACCTATCGCTACCAAACTCCTACCCATCTTCATATCCTTCACTTCCAACCACCTAACTCATCTTGAAATGACCTGTCACCTCCTAAACCTTGTATCTATTCCTATCGTATTGATACCTGTAATCTCTACAATCCCTCTCACACCCCTTCCTCAAAGGATGCTTCACCTTCCAAACCTTCTCACAAACTCTAAAAACTCAACACTCCTACCATACAGACTATCCTCATACACCTACACCCACTCCCCTTCAACACCTTCTCAACAAAATCCCTACTGTCCAGAACCATCCTCCTCTCATTAGAGTATGCCGCCCCCGTCAAACACCCTCTTTTAGATCTTGAAAGTTTAATGAGGAATAATTATACTACATCTATATAGAACTACTATTAAAGTGGCAAAGTATAGTTTGGTAGTAGATAGGTTTTTTGGATAGTATTTTTGTATTGAATGATAAGGCATCTGGGATAGGGAGTTTGAGTTTTGAGGTGGTAGGTGGTATAAGTAAGGAGGTGGATATAGTTGCGAACAAGCAAGTGGTATATAGTAAGGTGAAGGAGGGATTTAAGTCTACATTGAATGTGATAAGTGGTATTCAGTATACGGTGGAGGTGGTAGATAGTGCTGATAGGAGATTGCTGGCGAGTGGTAACATTTTAGTTGATAAGGGTAAGAGGAAGGATTTGGTGATAGAGGGCAAGTTGGTGGGGGATAAGTATGAGGTAAGGATAGTAGGTGCTGAGTTTGGTGATAGGAGGTTAAGGTTTGAGGTGTGGGGTGGTAGTTTGGGGTTATTGGCAGTTGGTGTTAGGTATATGTTGAGTAGGGAGTTGAGTGTAGATTTTGGGGTGGGGGATAGTTTTTTAGTGAATGATGCTACGGGTAAGATTTACAACAAGGTTTCGGTAGGTTTTGGTGGGAGATATGTTTTTTTGGATGGTGATTGGGGTGAGTTAGGCTTGTTTAACAAGTTGTATGGTAGTTATTATGGTGGTGGTATTAGGAATGTTGGTTTGGGATTGGGTTTGAATTATAGTGTTTGGATGGTTAGTTTGGATATAGGGATGGGTGTTGGGATGATTGGTTTTAGTAATTTTTCTTATGGTATGTATTGGGGGGTTGGTGTGAAGTTTTGATGAGTGTTATTTTGGAGGAGGTTTAGTATGAGGTTGTTAGTATTGTTTTTAGTGGTTTTGGTGGTAGTAGTTATTGTTTTGATGGTTGGGGGATGTTATTTGTTTTTTTTACCTGGGGAGTATGATGACATGATGAAGATGATGAGGGATGATGAGTTAAAGGATTTTAGGGTTTTGATAGAACATCCGGAGGAGGGGAAGTTTTACAATAGTAATGATATAGAGGTTAGGGGTAGGGTTAGTAGTGTGAGGAGTATTAAGGAAGTGTGGATGAGGCTGGGTAATAGTGGAGTATTTGGAAAGGCTAGTGGGACTAGTAGTTGGAGTAGTAATTTGAGTGGGTTGAGTGAAGGGACTAACACAGTGTATGTGTATGCAGTGGATAATGCTGGTAATACGAGTTCAACACAATCTGTGAGTTTCATAGTTGTGCTTAGAGTATATGTATCAACTGGTGGTAATGATGCTAATGATGGTATATTAAAGACTATACCTGTAAGGAGCATTCAGGTAGGTTTGAGCAAGGCTAGGGGTTATAATGTTAATGAGATATATATAACAACGGGTTTATACACACCGGGTAGTGGATTGAATTCTAGTGGTAGTGATAGTGGGGTGGTGATAACGAATAATAACATAAGGTTGATAGGAGGATGGGATAGTGGATTTAATAGTATGATAGGGTATAGTGAGTTA